>JBBAPP010000207.1:0-1790 GCA_040400775.1 Polaromonas sp.
CTGGGCGCTCGCGTTGAAGGCCTGGATCTGTCCAAACCCTTAAGCGAAGATGCGTTCAAACAACTGGAACAGGCGCTTGGGCGCTATGGCGTGTTGAGCTACCCAAAGCAGAATTTGACCTCTTTGCAATTAAAAGAGTTTGCACAACGATTTGGCAGGCTGGAGATTAATGTTGCCAATCTGTACCAGGAGCCCGGCCTGCCCGAAGTCATGATTTTGTCAAACAAGCTTGAAAACGGCAAACCGCTGGGCCTGGCCGATGCAGGCCAAGACTGGCACACCGACATGTCGTACAGCAAGATGATTGCGTTTACCAATGTGCTGTACGGCATTGAGATTCCGCACCGCAATGGCGAGCCGCTGGGCAACACCGAGTTTTGCAACATGCATGCGGCTTATGAGGACTTGTCCGATGGTCTGAAAAATCGATTGGACGGCATGACCGTCAGGCATGATTTCGCCAAGTTCTGGGACAAAATGCGGCGTGAAAAAGGCAGTGCCCGCCCGCCCTTAACGGATGCACAACGCAAAGCCAAGCCACCCGTATCACACCCGATTTTTTTAACCCATCCCATCACTGGCAAAAAGGTGCTTTACGCCAATCCAGGTTATTCGATGCGCATCAATGAGTTACCGGAGGACGAAAGCGATCAAATTCTGGCGTTTTTGGCTGCGCACCAATTGCAAGCCAAATACCAATACTGCCACCGCTGGGCTGTTGGTGACGTGCTGATGTGGGACAACATGGGCACTTTGCACAACGCGGTGGCTGATTACAGGACGGATGAACACCGTTACATCAAACGCTGCCAGGTCATGGCCAATCGTTACTTTGAAGAAAGTGTGGCGTGAAAATCATCACCTACCGCAAAAATGGCGGCCGCGTATCAACTGGCGTCGTTATTGACGAGGAAGTGCTGGACATTTCGGCCTGGGTGGCCTCCTTAACTATCTCCGGAGAAGCAGAACAACATCATGCGTCAGTCGGCACAGTGCCGCCCGAAGGCGGCATCATGCGTCTGCTGCAGTGCGGTAACCGTGCCCTTAGCATGCTGGCAATACACGTCCGCGAGGTACAGGCAGAGGAACAAGGGCTATCAAGCGCCTGCCTACTCAAAGACGTGCAGCTCTACGCGCCCGTGCCCAGGCCGGGGAAAATAATCGGCGTCGGCCGCAACTACGCAGACCACGCCAAAGAAACCGGTGTCACACCGTTTGAGGCGCCGCGCATTATTTTCAAAGTGCCCTCTTCAGTGGCCGCCCCTGGCGCTGCTGTTGCGCGCCCAGCAACGGTAACCAAAATGGATTTTGAGGCAGAGCTGGCGGTCGTCATGGGCGGCTATGGCAAAGACGTGCCCGAATCGCAGGCTTTGTCGCTGGTAGCCGGATACACCATTCTGAATGACCTGAGTGCGCGCGAGTTTCAATTCGACATCAACCCGGCGCAAACCACCTTCGCAAAAAGCATGGACGGTTTTGCGCCTATGGGTCCCTGGCTGGTCACACCAGACGAGATTGCTGACCCGCAGAAGTTAAGCGTATCGTGCTGGTTAAACGGCACGCAAATGCAGCAGGGATACACCGCCGACATGCTGTTCCCGGTGGCAACGCTGATTGCCTACCTGTCGCGTTTCATGACGCTGGAGCCTGGTGATGTGATTGCCACCGGCACACCGGCGGGTATAGGCGCTTTCAGAACGCCGCCGGTGTACCTGCAGCCAGGCGACCACTTGCGTTTTGAAGTGTCACAAGTCGGCAGTATGGAGCATCTGATTGCCTGAACCTGCCAG
>JBBAPP010000207.1:1890-4226 GCA_040400775.1 Polaromonas sp.
CCTGAACCCGTCGTCTTGAATCAAATTTATCGATCCCAAACCGGAGACACTCCATGAAAAAATTACTGCGTCATCTCATCACCGCTGTATCGCTGACAGCTATGGCTTCAGCACCTGCCTTGGCAGCCGACATCTACCCCAACAAACCCATACGCCTGCTGGTCGGCTTTGCAGCAGGTGGGCCGACCGATGTCATTGCCAGGGTATTGGCGCGTGACATGTCGGTCACTTTGGGGCAGTCCGTGATCGTTGAAAACAAGGCAGGTGCCAGCTCCATGATTGCGACACGTGAAGTTAAAAATGCTGCGCCTGACGGCTACACGCTGCTTTTTTCATCACTCGGTTTAAACGTCAACCCGATCTTGCTGGGCGAAGCGGCGGGCTTCAACCCCAAGACAGATTTCACGCCGATCTCAAATGCCGCCACACTGCCGCTGGTGGCTGTCACGGCCTTTGATGCCGCTGTCAAAAACATGCCTGACCTGCTGAAAAAAGCCCGTACCAAACCAGAGGCAGTCAGCTTTGCCTCTTCAGGCAATGGTGGCTCTGGCCATCTTGCGGGAGAGCTGCTGGCCACCATGGCCAAGGCCAAAATGCTGCATGTGCCCTACAAAGGCAACGGCCCTGCGCTGCTGGAGGTGATGGCGGGCCGGGTGGACTACATGTTTTATCCCGTGATTGGTATAGCTGACAACATAGCGGCCAAGCGGCTGTCGATTCTGGCAGTCGGTACGGCCAAGCGACTGTCTCAGTTTCCTGACACACCCACCATGTCTGAAGTGGGATTTCCCGGCTTTGAGGAAACAGCGCCTTGGGTGGGTCTGCTCGGCCCCGCAAAAACGCCTGCGCCTGTCGTCGCTCTTTTAAATGATGCAATGCTCAAGGCGCTGGCCAAACCTGATGTCAGGGCGCAGCTGGAAAAGCTCGGCGCTGTCATCGTTGGCGATTCCCCGGCAGCGTTCACGGCCTACCTTAAACGTGACTATGACCGCTGGGAAAACGTTATCAAAGCGGCTGCTATCAAAGCCGACCTCAACTGAGCAATACGGGATCGCCAATCCGGTCTGAAAAATGAAACGCAGCGTATCGAAAGCCTATTCCATTGAGGACTTGCGGCGGTCAGCAAAAAAAAGACTCCCTAGAGCCGTTTTTGATTTTTTTGACGGCGGCGCGGAAGACGAGCTAACGCTGCAGGACAATGCGGCGGCGTACAAACGCCAGCGTCTGGTCCCACGGGTGTTGACTGACGTATCCAGCGTAGACACCCATTCTGTCATTTTGGGTCAACCCGCCAAGCTACCGATGGCCATTGCGCCTACTGGGGCAGTCGGCTTTGGCTGGCGCGGCGGTGACGTTGCGATTGCGCGTGCGGCCGCTTTAGCAGGCATACCCTACACCTTGTCCAGTACGGCCACCGCATCGATTGAACAAATAGCCAAGGCGGCTCCAGGCAGGCTGTGGTTTCAGGCGTACATTTTGCGGAATAAGCCCTTCCTCGAGGCTTTGATACAGCGCGCCCATGCTGCTGACTATGAGGCATTGGTCATCACCGTTGATCTGCCCGTTGGCGGCAAGCGGGAACGTGACTTTCGCAATGATTTTTCTGTGCCATTTCGCTTCACGCCCAAAAATGTTATTGACTTCATGCAGCACCCGACCTGGCTGGCGAGCATCATCCGCCACGGCATGCCAGTGATGGAAAACCTCATCGGGCTGGATGCTCAGGCCACCAGTTCTACGGCTATTGCCTCATCTGTAGGCCGCAACTATGACCCGGCATTCAACTGGGATGGCCTGCAAAAAATTCGTGATGACTGGCCCCGCAAACTGATTGTCAAGGGCATTCTTTCCCCGGATGATGCGCTGCGCGTCGTCAACATGGGCGGCGATGCCGTGGTGGTGTCCAACCACGGGGGCCGCCAGCTGGATGGTGCGGTGGCCACATTCGACGCATTACCGGGCGTGGTGCAGGCCGTGAAGGGCCGAATCCCGGTCCTGCTTGACGGAGGTATCCGGCGCGGCAGCGACGTTGTTAAAGCACTGGCGTGCGGCGCTCAGGGGGTGATGCTCGGACGCGCCACGCTTTATGGCGCGTCCGCAGCAGGCGAGCCAGGTGCCAGCCGGGCGATTACGATTCTGAAGGATGAGCTGGTACGTACCATGCAGCTGTGCGGCGTTTGCTCCACGCACGACATCGATGCGTCTTTGCTGTTTTCAGCAAAGTTGTGAGTGGCTGTTTAATGCGGCTGGTCAGCTGGCTTAGCCCAGCTTCAGATTGACGTTCTTGGTGTAGGTAAATTCCAGCAATTCTGCAAAACATTCCTCGCGGCCAATGC
>JBBAPP010000208.1:0-4116 GCA_040400775.1 Polaromonas sp.
TGAATGATTTGCTACGCGACTGAATAACGCGTTGACTGATGGGCTGGACTGATGGACTGGACTGATGCGCACAATGGATAGAATTTTGCGGTTGAAGTCCGACAATAAGTCCTTGGATGTTTACCTGTCAGCACAGGTCCCTGCGCTGTTCAAAACCAACGCTCAGGCGCTATCCATCAACAGCTGCCAGGTAGGCCACCGAGTCTTGCGCGCTTACCCCGTCGAAGTACGCAGCAACATGCTTGGCGGCTAGTGCGCAGCGCGCAAAGCCATTGTTTCGCGGCGCTTGTTGCGTGCGTTGGCATGTAGTCGCGCACCGGCGGCAGAGGCGATGCTGAACACCAAGCTGCTTTCTGAACGGATTGAAAAAAGCGACTTTTCAGGCGCTAAAGAATCCATGGGAAATTTGAACACTACAGGCTCACAGAACGAAGTGCTCGACATTGGCAAACTGATTACCGAAAACATCATGAACCGTAAAGAAGGCCTGACGCATTGACAGTTTTAGAGTTGATTAATGATGCAGCGGCACAACTGGAAGCCGCTGGCCTCAGTCTGGCCAACGGTTTTGGGCAAGGTACCCTGAATGCGTTTGACGAAGCCGCTTGGTTGGTGCTGTGGCGCCTGGGTTTGCCGCTAGATGACCTGGATTCAGTATCAGATCAGGCTGTAGACCAACAAAAACGGGTGCAGGTAGCTATCCTTTTAAGATCACGTATTGATAGCCGCAAGCCGCTGGCCTACCTGACCCATGAGGCTTGGCTGCAAGGTGTGCCCTTTTACGTCGATGAACGGGTGATCATTCCGCGCTCATTTATCGCCGAGCTGATTGTCGATGAGAGCATTGACCCTTGGCTGAGTGAAACTACGCATCGGGTTTTAGACCTTTGTACCGGTAACGGCAGTTTGGCCGTGCTGGCGGCGATGGCTTACCCCGATGTGGCGATTGATGCAGCGGACATCAGCGCTGATGCGCTGGCCGTGGCTCGCATCAATGTTGACAAGCACGACTTGGCTGAACGCATCACGCTGGTCACGTCTGATGGCTTGACGGCCTGTACTGGCCCATATGACCTGGTTTTATGTAACCCACCCTATGTAAATGCCATCTCCATGGCCGCTTTGCCCGCTGAATTCAAGGCCGAGCCTGCGTTGGCACTGGCCAGTGGCGCAGATGGCATGGACTTTATTCGGCAGTTGCTCCTAACAATTCCTGGCTACATGAGCGAAAATGCAATATTGGTATTGGAAATAGGCAACGAGCGCGAAAACTTTGAACGCGCCTTCGCATCGCTAGAACCTTTGTGGTTCGAGACAAGCGGTGGTCCAGACCAGGTGTTGTTGCTGACTCGGCAACAACTGCTTTAAATTCTGATTCATGTTTTCTGGACGCCGGTTTGCGTCCATTTTCTAGACTGTCCGAAAAATGATTACCCTAAAAAACGTGGTGCTGCGTCGCGGCGCCAAAGTGATTCTTGACAGCGCATCTGTCAGCCTGAACCCCGGCGAAAACATCGGCTTGGTGGGGCGTAACGGCGCGGGCAAGTCGTCGTTGTTTGCCATGCTCAACAGTACACTGCATGAGGATGCTGGCGAGTTTTTCATCCCCGCGCAGTGGCGCATGGCCCAAGTCGCGCAGGACATGCCCGAAACCGAGCAAAGCGCCACCAGCTATGTGATTGAGGGCGATGTGGTGTTGCTGGCAGCCCAAACTGAAGTGACGGACAGCGAGGCAAGCGGTGACGGCGACCGCATGGCCCACGCCTATATGGAACTCTACGACGCTGGCGCACACGATGCGGAAGCCCGGGCTCAGGCACTCATTTTGGGCCTGGGCTTCAAAGTCTCAGAACTGAACAACCCGGTCAACAGCTTTTCAGGTGGCTGGCGCATGCGGCTACAGTTGGCGCGCGCGCTGATGTGCCCTTCAGACCTGCTCCTGCTTGACGAACCGACCAACCACCTGGATTTAGATGCGCTGGTGTGGCTTGAGGCTTGGTTAAAGCGCTATCAAGGCACCATGCTGGTCATCAGCCATGACCGAGAGTTTCTAGATGCTGTGACCGACGTAACGGTACACATTGAAAGCGCCAAACTGACCCGTTACGGTGGCAACTACAGCAAGTTTGAAGACTTGCGCGCTGAGCAAATGGCGCTACAGCAGGGCGCGTACTCCAAGCAGCAAGACAAAATCGCACACCTGCAAAAATTTATTGCACGCTTTAAAGCCAAGGCCAGTAAGGCCAAACAAGCGCAAAGCCGCGTCAAAGCGCTTGACCGGATGGAGAAAATCGCCCCGCTGTTGGCAGAGGCTGATTTCACATTTGAGTTCAAAGAACCCGCCAACCTGCCCAACCCCATGCTGTCAATGCAAAACGCATTTTTCGGCTACCCCGCAGCTGTTGACGCGCCAGCGGGCACGCCAGCCACCGTTATCGTGCAAAACGTCAGCAAATCGGTGCTGGCGGGACAACGTATCGGTATTTTGGGTGCCAACGGGCAAGGCAAGTCCACATTGGTAAAAACTGTGGCGCGTGCCTTGGCGCCGATTGCCGGCGAAATGACGGAAGGCAAAGGCCTGAACATCGGCTACTTTGCCCAGCAAGAGCTTGACGTACTGCACCTGAACGACAACCCACTCGAGCACATGATCAGGTTGGTCAAAGAAGTGACCGCCGCCGGAAAAATTGGCAACCAGCCGACGCGTGAGCAAGACTTGCGCAGCTTTTTAGGCAACTTCAATTTCGGCGGCGACATGGTCAAGCAGGCGGTGGGCAGCATGAGCGGCGGTGAAAAAGCGCGCCTGGTGCTATGCATGATTGTCTGGCAGCGCCCTAACCTGTTACTGCTTGACGAGCCAACCAACCACCTGGATTTGGCCACCCGTGAAGCACTCAGCATGGCGCTCAATGAATTTGAAGGCACGGTGATGCTGGTCAGCCACGATCGGGCACTGCTACGCGCCGTCTGCGACGAGTTCTGGATGGTCAGCCAGGGCGGCGTTGCGCCGTTTGATGGCGACCTGGATGATTACCAGAAGTACCTTCTCGACCACGCCAAAAAGATGCGCGAAGACGCAAAGAAAGCCAGTGCAGTAGCGGCTCCAGCCACCAAAGTTGCTATTGAAAAAGAAGCTGCTCAAACGCATAAAATAGACTCAAAAGGTATATTTGATGTTCAAAAAACTTCTAAAACAGGCAAGACTGATACGTCCAAACCTTTGAGAAAAGAATTAGACAAAATTGACAGCGCCATGCAGGTTCTAGCGGTTGAAAAACACCAGCTGCAAACCCAGCTAGCCAATACCAAAGCGCCAGTAGATTTGGCACAAATTGGCAAGCGCCTGAAAGCCATTGACATTGAAATAAGCCTCTTCGAAGAGCGCTGGCTGGCGTTGACCGAACAGCTTGAAACCGCAGCAGTGTAGAGTCACAAGCAAAGGAGATTTGCCGCATGCCCTCCGCACTGAACATGGCCAACGGCGATGCCGACATGCAAGCGGCCGTCAAGCGTAGCCGCAAGCTGTTGCACAAACGCGCTCTGCTGTCTGGTGTTGCCAGTGTCATACCTGTGCCGGGACTGGACTGGGCAGTAGACGCGGCCATGCTGTCCAAACTCATTTCGGAAATTAACCAAGAGTTTGGCTTGACACCCCAGCAGCTGGATGCCCTGAATTCCAAAAAACGCGAACAGGTGCAAAGGGCCGTGACGCTGGTCGGCTCAGTGCTGATTGGCAAGCTCATCAGCCGTGACGTGGTACTGGCAGCGGCCACCCAAATCGGTCTGCGCCTGACAGCCAAACAGCTTGCCAAATATGTGCCATTTGCAGGGCAAATCGTCGCTGCAACAGTGGGTTACGCGGCCATTCGCTTGTTGGGCGAGGCGCACATGAAAGACTGTATTCGCGTGGCGCAGCAAGCGCAGTTGGACCTGCCGAGCTTGGGATATTCTGGCTAATTCCATTTCTAAATCATCCGTGTCGTTGTTGCTTCGCCTTGTCGTGCTACAGCACTGCCTGCGGCTTCGCGCCTAGACACAAATGATTTGGAAACGGAATAACATCAGCGAGCCAAAAATCAGCGACCCAAAAATCAGCGATCGAAAAATCAAAAAAGC
>JBBAPP010000209.1:0-4093 GCA_040400775.1 Polaromonas sp.
TGCCGGCCAAACGCCTGGGCGAGCCGCAAGAAATAGCCTCCATCATTGCCTGGATTGCCTCTGACGAAGGCGGCTACGCGACCGGTGCGGACTTCTCGCTGAATGGCGGTTTGCATATGGGCTAAGAATGCCACGGCATGTCATGGCTGTGAAAAAACCCGCTTGCTGCGGGTTTTTTTATGGTGAATAAATCTTATTTGTAAAATTTTGAATTCAAACTGTTTTAAACAAAAGGGACTGCCCTCCATGCTCGCCGCTGCTGAACTCAACGCCATTGCACACCAGATAAAAACCGCGCAAGACCATGGCTTGCCACTGTCAAAAATCACGTCGCAGCACACGGGCTTTGATAGCGCTGCGGCATACGCTGTGGCCGATTTGCTGCATGCCATGCGCCTGGCCGAAGGCGCGCATGCGGTGGGTCGCAAGATCGGGTTTACCAACCCGGCGATGTGGGCGCAGTACGGCGTGTCTGCCCCGGTATGGGCTTATGTTTACGACACCACAGTGACGTATTTGGCTGACACGCCTGACACCTCAAGCTCTAGCCTGCACGGTTTCGTCAATCCAAAAATCGAACCTGAAATCATTTTTCATTTTCATTCTTCCCCTCCGCCTGGTGGCGATGTTGCCGCCGTACTGGCCTGTATTGACTGGGTCGCACATGGTTTTGAAATGGTCCATTCGCATTATCCTGACTGGAAGTTTCAAGCGCCTGATGCTATTGCTGTGGGTGGCTTGCATGCCCGCTTGCTGGTAGGCAAGCGCCAACCGGTTGACACGCTGGGCGCAGACCTGCAAGGCGCGCTGGCTGCGTTTACGCTGGCATTGACATGTGATGGCCAACTGGTTGAGACCGCCATGGGCGCGAACGTCATGGGAAACCCGCTACTGGCCGTTGTGCATCTGATGCAGGTATTGGCCAGCCAACCACCGCGCCAGGCTTTGCAGGCTAACGAAATTGTCACCACCGGCACAGTTACCAGCGCCTACAGCGTGCAGGCGGGGCAGACCTGGCAAAGCGTACTCGAAGGGATTGCTTTGCCGGGACTCTCCGTGGCTTTTACGGCATAGTTTTTTGATCGGATATGGCGTCGGTGATAACGCTCATCAAGACCTTTCTTTTTAGCCAAGCCTGCCTGTAACGCAGGTTTTTGAATCACCGATCCTGCCAAAAGGCGTGAATCTAGGTCTGCCCATGTAGGCTGACTTGAAAGCGGCTCTAAAAGAGCTGACCGACAAGCCAGCCCTGTAAAGCCCGTGAGCCATCCCATGCACCTGAGCCAGCACAAGCTAAGTTATAACTGCAAGGGTGTAAGCCATTGATGCTGGGTATCGGCAGCTGCGCAAAACTGGACAACATGGCCCGACTATTACGCTCGTTTGGCAGTTCGGCAACCGCTCGCGCGATATATTTTTAAGCAGCCTTAAGCGTAATAAATACGCGAGTCATCTGCTATGCGGGCAATCGCATAAGACGACCCGATCAATCTGCCGATACGCTCCAGCGGTTACCCCAGTTTTTGTTTTTCACCTTATCAATGTCGCGCCTGTCGCGCTTGGTGGGGCGGCCGTGCTCTTGGGCGTTGGCGGGCTCCAAGCGTCGCTGCTCGGTCAATTGTTCTCGCAGGGCAATGCTGGCTTGGGTTTCTTCATACAGCAACTGGGCTTGCGGTGCGCCGCCGCGTTTGTCACTGACGCCGCGTACCACCAGTGTGCGGGTAACCGGCCCCTGGCGTAACGCCACTGTGTCGCCCACCTTGACATCTTTGGAGGGTTTGACCTCCAGGTCGTTGATGCGTACCCGACCTTTGTCAATTTCATCCGTCGACAAACTGCGGGTTTTGTAAAACCGAGCTGCCCAAAGCCATTTGTCAATCCGAACTTTATCCATCAAGGTATTTTCCCGTTAAACCGTCAAAGGCAGGCGCACCGTGGCATCAAGACCTGTGACCACGCCATGCTGTAGTCGGTTAGTAAGGCCTATGGTACCGCCCAAGACCTGCACAATTTCTTTGCAAATAGCCAGCCCTAAACCAGAGCCGCGTGCCATATTGCCTGACGAAAATGGCTGAAACAAGCGCTGCGAGAGCTCAGCATCCATGCCCGGTCCACTGTCTGACAGCGTCAACGCCGCGTGGGTGTTGTCACGCACGATGCGTACCCTCAAGCTGCTAGATGCTGGTGTGTGCTTGATGGCGTTGTGCAGCAGGTTGCGGGTCAGCTCGGTCAACATCCACTCGTCTGCCGCGATGGGTGCGGCGATCGTTTCAATTCCAAAGTCTATATTTTTATCTGCTATCAACGCCGACAAATCCAGCGCGACGGCGCGCATGACTGCCGCTAAATCCAGCGATTTAACATGGGGTTGCTGGCGCAGCTGCTCAACCTTTGCCAGCGCCAGCATCTGGTTGGCCACGAGTGTGGCGCGGTCTACTGTTTGGTTGATTTCAAGCAGCGCGTTGAGCGCTTGCATGTCGCCCCGCATGGCTGACTGCACCTGCACCTTTAACACTGCCAGTGGCGTACGCAACTGGTGGGCCGCATCGCGTACAAAACGTTTTTGGTGCTCCAGCAGGCTCTCAAGTCGGGCCATCACGGCATTGGTCGCATCCACCAGGGGCATCAGCTCACGTGGTGCGTCTGGCGCGGCTATCGGGTTCAAATCGCCTTCAGGCCGCGCTTGCAGTTGCAGGCTCAGGCGGCGTACTGGGCGCGTGGCCCTTTGCACCACCACCACCACCACCAGTGCAATCACAGCCAGCAGCAGGGCTTGCCGCCACAGCGTGTCAAACAGTACGCTGCGTGCCAGCGTTTGGCGCAGCTCCAGCGTTTCAGCGACTTGAACAACAGCCATAGCGCGGCCATTGGACGATGCCACAGGCTGCATCAGTACCGCCACCCGTACCGGCGTACCTTCAAACGTGTCGTCATAAAAATCGACCAGCGCGGCATAGGCGGGATTGGCTGGGATCTGACCGCGCCAAAAGGGTAGCTCGGCGTAGCCCGAGACCAATGCGCCGTCTTGGCTCGACACTCGGTAAAACAGTCGGCTCTGGTTGTCTGCTTCAAACGCCTCCAATGCGGCGTAAGGCACAGTCACGCGCAAGGTGGATGCTGCGTCGTAACCCGTCACATCCAGTTGTTCACCAATCGATTTGGTCGATGCCAGCAGGGTACGGTCGTAAGCGGTATTGACGGCGCTCAGTGCTTGGCTGTACAGACTGACGGTGTTAATGCTGACCAGCAAGCCGACCGGTATCAAAATACCCAGTAACAAGTAAAACCGCAATGAGCGTCTGCTGCCATCCATCGTCATGTGCTGGCCTTGATCAAGTACCCCAGCCCGCGCAGCGTCATCAGCGTGACACCGCAAGCTTGTAATTTTTTGCGCAACCGATACACCACCACTTCTATCGCCTCGTACTGCACATCGGTCTGTCCCGGAAAGACGATGTCAAACAATTTTTCCTTTGCCACCGCGTGGCCAGGCTTCAGCATCAGCGCTTGCAGCAGTACCAGCTCGCGCGGGCTGAGATCCATCGGAAGTTCTGCGTGGTAAATTGCGCCGCTGCTTTTTTCATAGCGCAGGTTGCCCAGCATTATTTCGCCAAAACTGGCTGGGTCATCACGCCCATCGGCATGGGCTGGCCGCCTGCGCACCAGTGCCCGCAGTCGCGCCTCGAGTTCATCCAGGTCAAAAGGTTTGGGCAGGTAGTCATCAGCGCCCAGGTTCAAGCCCATGATGCGGTCGCCCACAGTGCCGCGTGCTGTGGCGATCAGCACAGGGGTGTTCAAGCCACCTTGGCGAGCTTGGGCCAGCACCTGCAGACCATCAAGCGCCGGCAATGTCAGGTCCAGCAGGATCACGTCAAAACGCATGGCTCGCCATTTGTCAAGCGCCACCAAGCCGTCGCCGCATGCCTCAATTAAAAAGCCCCGGCGGCTCAGCGTGCGCTCTAACGCGCGTCGCATGTTGGCATCGTCTTCAACAAGCAAAAGTTTCATGTCAGTAATATTTCACATATCAGCAATAGGAAGAGCGTTTCTGCCCTAGCACTTTCCCTAGTCTTTTTGACAGCTGTTTGACAGC
>JBBAPP010000210.1:0-4091 GCA_040400775.1 Polaromonas sp.
GCATCTACCGTCACCGAACCGCGCATTTGCAGGTGGTCGGCCATCCATTGTTTGCGCGCCTGGTTTTTAGCGGTTTGCGCCACCAGCAGCGTGCCTATGCTTTCGCCCTGGGTCAGGCGCAGCAAAACGGATGGCTCACGGCCCCAGGTAATCACCGTTGATGCGCCTGATCCTGCCGCCCGTTTGGCTGCAAGGATTTTGGTGATCATGCCGCCGCTGCCAATGCTGGAGCCAGCGCCACCTGCCATCGCCTCTAGCGCCGCATCACCGGCCTTGCCCAACGCTACCAAGCGGGCGTTGGGGTCTTTGCGCGGGTCAGCGGTGTACAAGCCTTTTTGATCGGTCAAAATAATCAGCGCATCAGCCTCGACCAGATTGGCGACCAGTGCACCCAGCGTGTCGTTGTCACCAAACTTGATCTCGTCATTGACGACGGTGTCGTTTTCGTTGATAACCGGCACCACACCAAAACTGAGCAGTGCCAGCAAAGTTGAGCGTGCATTCAGGTAGCGCTCGCGGTCTGCCAGGTCGGCATGCGTCAGCAGTATCTGGGCGCTTTTGATGCCGTTTTCACGCAGCTTGGTTTCATACATTTGCACCAGACCCATCTGGCCGACAGCGGCAGCGGCTTGCAGCTCGTGAATGGCTTTAGGGCGTGTTGCCCAGCCCAGCCGCTTCATGCCCTCGGCGATGGCTCCGCTGCTGACCATGATGACCTCGCGCCCGCCCTTGGCCAACGCCGCCAATTGCTCGCACCACTGGCCGATGGCTTCAGCGTCCAGCCCACGGCCTTCATTGGTGACCAGACTGGAGCCGACCTTGACCACAATGCGTTTGGCATTCAAAAGGACACGGAGACCAGATGTTTCTTGCATTTTTGAGGTTGTTTTATGGCTATAGATCAATCAATACGGGTGTTGATAGCTATTAAAATAATAGCATTTACAGCTCTCGGCAGCTTATTCAGGCGGCAACACCACAAAGCGTGGGTCGATGTCTTCCACCGGCTGCTCGCTTTTTTGTACTTTCTTGACGTGCTGGTAAATCGTTTTGATCAGCTGTTCGCAGCCTTCACGTGTCAGCGCCGAAATTTCAAACACTGGGCCTTTGAACTTGAAGCGTTTGACGAAGTCCTGAACCACCTCGGCACGCTTGTCGTTGTCAACCATGTCCAGCTTGTTGAGTACCAGCCAACGTGGCTTTTTAAACAGCGCGTCGTCGTATTTTTTCAGCTCAGCCACAATCGCCTTGGCCTGCGCGACCGGGTCAACGCTGTCGTCAAACGGGGCTAAGTCAACAATGTGCAGCAACAGGCGGGTACGCTCCAGATGGCGCAAGAAGAGATGCCCCAGGCCTGCGCCTTCAGATGCGCCTTCGATCAACCCTGGCAAGTCGGCGACCACAAAGCTCTGCTCTGGTGCCACGCGTACCACCCCCAGATTCGGGTGCAGGGTGGTGAAGGGGTAGTCGGCAATGCGTGGCCTGGCGTTGGACACGGCGGTGATAAAGGTTGACTTGCCAGCGTTAGGCATGCCCAGCAAACCAACATCGGCCAATACTTTGAGCTCTAACTTCAGGCTTTTGCGTTCACCGGGCCAGCCCGGTGTTTTGCTGCGCGGTGCCCGGTTGGTCGAGCTTTTAAAGCGCAAATTACCAAAGCCACCATCGCCGCCTTTGGCAATCAAAATTTGCTCGCCCGGCTCCATCAGCTCGAACAGCACCTCGCCGGTTTCGGCATCAGTCAAAATGCTGCCGACTGGCATTTTCAAGACCACGTCATCACCCTTGGCACCGAACATGTCTGAGCCCATGCCGTGGCCACCGTTTTTGGCATCGTGGCGGCGTGAAAAACGAAAGTCGACCAGCGTGTTCAGATTGATGTCAGCCACCGCGTACACATGGCCGCCGCGGCCACCGTCGCCACCATTGGGGCCACCAAACTCTTTGTACTTTTCATGGCTGAACGAGACGCAGCCCGCCCCGCCATCACCAGCGGCAATGTCAATAAAGGCTTCGTCAACGAATTTCATGGTTCAAATTTCTGAGAGTGCTTGTCACGAGGAGTTTAGGATGTTTCTAGAAATTCAGATTTTAGTTACGAGATAACTTGGGTACAAGTTAGTCTGCATTGCAACTGCGTTGTCGGGATGCAGTGCAAGGCGCTTGTCGTGTCGCTCTTCGCGCTCATACGCGGGTCGCGCAGGACACCGAAATGTACTTCAGTAGATGCGCAGTCCGAGCACCGTGCAACGCCGCAATTTGCCTGAAAAATGAATCTATACGAACACCTGCTACAAATAAAAAAGCCCCGACGGGTCGGGGCTTCCACAATGTCAAGTTGTTGTCACATAGACATGTCGAAGTGTTTGACTTATGCCGGGGTAGCAACAGCCGTCACGCTAACAGTCTGTTTGGACAGCGCACCTTTGATGGCAAAGGAGACTTGGCCGTCTACCAACGCAAACAAGGTGTGGTCTTTGCCGATGCCGACATTGGTACCAGGGTGAAACCGGGTACCGCGCTGGCGAACAATGATGCTACCTGCGTTGATGACTTCGCCGCCAAATTTTTTGACGCCAAGCATTTTGGGCTGTGAATCGCGCCCGTTTCGCGTAGAGCCGCCGCCTTTTTTCTGTGCCATTTTTCAGTTACTCCTGATGACTAAAACATCAACCGGCTACAGCGCCAGATATTTCGCCGATTTGCAGTTCTGTGTAGTTCTGCCGATGGCCCTGGCGCTTTTGGTAGTGCTTGCGCCTGCGCATTTTGAAAATGCGAATTTTGTCGCCTCTGCCGTGAGAGATGACTGTCACAGTAACACTGGCACCTAGAACCAAGGGCGTACCGACCTGTATGCTAGCGCCGTCACCGACAGCCAACACCTGGTCAAAAACGATCTCTTGGCCTACGTCCGCAGCAATCTGTTCTACTTTAATTTTTTCACCAGCAGCAACTTTGTATTGTTTGCCACCAGTTTTTATGACCGCGTACATGTAAGACCTCTTAAATTGAGTTCTGCAGACGGATTTCCACAGAGCCCAAGATTCTAGCATGCTGGCCGAAAGTAGCTTCAAAAATCTTACATCTCATCATTCTGCGTCAAATTCTAAGCGGCCAATGCTCTGCGGCTTCCTATAATCGTTTAACTTTATTGTTGAGGTCTACTTCTTTTGTCTGCCAATTCATCCAGCACTGCCGCTGCGCTCGCCCTTATTACTGACGACATGCGCGGGATGGATGCGGTGATTGCAAAACGCCTGACGTCGGATGTGCCACTGGTCAGCCAAGTGTCCCAGTACATCATTGCGGCAGGAGGCAAGCGCCTGAGGCCAGCACTGCTGCTCTTGACGTGCGGCGCGCTCGGCTACACAGGTGAGCAGCGTTTGAACATGGCGGCGGTGGTGGAGTTCATCCACACTGCCACCTTGCTGCATGATGATGTGGTGGACGAATCCACGCTGCGCCGGGGCAGGGCGACCGCCAACGAGGCTTTTGGCAACCCTGCCAGCGTGCTGGTGGGGGACTTTTTGTACTCCCGCGCGTTTCAAATGATGGTCGATGCAGGCGACATGCGCATCATGCAAACCCTGGCTGAGGCGACCAATGTGATCGCCGAGGGTGAAGTGCTGCAGCTGATGAACATGCACGATGCGAGCCTGTCTGAAGACGGCTATTTGCTGGTCATTCGCTCGAAAACCGCCAAACTGTTTGAGGCCAGTGCGCGGTTGGCGGCGTTGCTGGCCCAATCCTCGTCTGCCGTCGAAAAAAACTGCGCAGACTATGGTCAGGCGCTGGGTACGGCGTTTCAGGTGATTGACGATGTGCTCGACTACGACGGTGATGTGCAGGAAATGGGCAAAAACCTGGGCGATGATTTGCGTGAGGGCAAGGCCACCTTGCCGCTGATCATCGCCATGCAGCGGGCCACGCCCGCTGAGCGATCCATCATTGCGCAAGCGATCATGACAGGCGGCATAGACAACATGGGGCAAATCATCGAGATTGTGCAAAAAACCGGCGCTTTGACGGCCACCCGCGATGTCGCAGCGGCTGAGGCGCAACGCGCGCTGGATGCGCTGCAGACTTTACCG
>JBBAPP010000211.1:0-4052 GCA_040400775.1 Polaromonas sp.
ATGTATAAAACTTCCACTCACAATACACTGCCAGTTTTGACCGGCGCACAGGAGACAACAACATGACTATTTCTGTATTGCACACATCGCGCCGTTTGGCGCTACGCAGCAGTGTGCTTTTGGCGCTTGGTTTGTTCGTTTCTGCTGCCATGGCAGCCTACCCGGACAAGCCGATCAAGATGGTGATTCCCTACCCACCGGGCGGCGCCACCGACATCATTGGACGCATCGTGGCGCTCAAGCTCGGCGAGGTGCTTGGGCAGCAGGTCGTTGTCGATAACCGCGCTGGCGCAGGTGGAAATATCGGTGCAGAGGCGGTGGCCAAAGCCAGTCCTGACGGCTACACCTTGTTGATGGGGGCCTTGACGTCGCACGCCACGATCGCAACCCTTGAGAAGGGGCGCCTGCGTTACGACTTGGTCAAAGACTTTGCCCCTGTCATGGTGGTCGGTTCGGTTCCGCTGGTGGTCGTTGTGAACCCAACGCTGCCTGTCAAAACCTTTCAGGAGTTGGTGGCCTATGGCAAAGCCAATCCGAACAAGCTGAATTTTGCATCCTCTGGCCCAGGCGCGCCGCAGCGTTTGGCGGCTGAGATCATGATTGATGTCACGGGCGTCAAAATGGTCCACATCCCGTACAAAGGAAGCGGCCCCGCCATGGTCGATCTGGTCGGCGGTCAGGTCAACATGATGGTTGAGACGGTGCCTGCCGCACTCAGCTTCATCAAGTCTGGGCAACTTCGCGCTTTAGCCGTCACAACGCCCAATCGCATCTCCATGCTGGCCGACATTCCGACGACCGCTGAAGCGGGTCAGCCAGCGATTGAAATCAGCTCCATGTTTGGCGTCTTGGCGCCAGCGGGCACGCCGGCCGCAATCGTGGCGCAATTGAACGCTGCGTTGGCAAAAATGGTGGTGTCGGCAGAAACCAAAGAATTGCTGCTCAAGCAGGGCGTGTTTGCGGCCAGCCCAAGCTCGCCGGCTCAATCGGCAGAGCGTATCCTTGCCGAGGTCACACGCTGGGGAAATTTGATCCAGAAAGTTGGGATCAAATCTGAATGAAGCATCCTCCTTTTCGCACCTTCCTGTTTCGTTGCCACTGTCACTGCCAAAAGTCCTCATGAAAAGTAACCCGTCTTCAACCGATTCATCCAACAACGCTGACGCGCCTGAGCCCACCGGCATGCGCAAAGGTTTGACCAGCTACGGTGACGCTGGTTTTTCCCTTTTTCTGCGAAAGGCCTTCATCAAAGGGGCCGGTTACTCAGACAAGGCGCTGGACCGTCCCGTCATCGGTATTGCCAACACGGGCAGCGCTTACAACCCGTGCCATGGCAACGTCACGCAGCTGATTGAGGCGGTCAAGCGCGGCGTCATGCTGGCGGGCGGCTTGCCGATGGATTTTCCGACCATCTCTGTGCATGAGAGCTTCGCAGCGCCGACCAGCATGTATTTGCGCAACCTCATGTCGATGGACACCGAAGAGATGATTCGGGCGCAGCCGATGGACGCCGTGGTGTTGATCGGTGGTTGTGACAAGACGGTACCGGCGCAATTGATGGGTGCTGCATCCGCAGGTATTCCAGCGATTCAGCTCATCACCGGTTCGATGTTGACCGGTTCCCACCGTGGCGAGCGTGTCGGTGCGTGTACCGACTGCAGGCGTTATTGGGGCAAGTTTCGCGCGGGTGAGATTGATGCGGAGGAAACAGCGGCGGTCAACAACCAGCTGGTCCCCAGTGTCGGCACTTGCTCGGTGATGGGGACGGCCAGCACGATGGCTTGCATCGCAGAGGCCTTGGGTATGACGGTGCCCGGCGGTGCTTCGCCGCCTGCGGTGACGGCCGACCGCATCCGTGTGGCGGAAGAAACCGGCGCCCGCGCGGTCGGCATGGCGCACGAGCAACTGACAATCGATAAGATTTTGACGCCCGATGCTTTTGAAAACGCTATGCGTGTGTTGCTGGCGATTGGCGGTTCAACCAATGCCATCGTTCATTTGGCAGCAATTGCAGGCCGCGTCGGCTTGGACATTGATCTCAAGGCACTGGATCAGATGGGGCGTGAAACCCCTGTTCTTCTGGATCTCAAGCCTTCCGGCCAACACTATATGGAAGACTTCCACAAAGCAGGCGGCATGGCTACCTTGCTGCGTGAGCTCAAACCCCTGCTGCGTCTGGACGCCTTGACGGTTACCGGCCGCACGCTGGGCGAGGAGATGGCATTGTCTGGCCCTGAATTTGTGCAGAACGTTGTGCGGTCATTTGACAAGCCGATTTATCCACAAGGCGGGATTGCCGTGCTGTACGGGAATTTGTCGCCAGGCGGGGCCATCATCAAACAGTCGGCAGCCGACGCCAAGCTCATGGAGCACGAAGGCCGTGCCGTGGTGTTTGAAAACGCAGAAGATTTGGCCTTGCGCATTGATGCGGATGATTTGGACGTCAAGGCCGACGACGTTTTGGTGCTCAAGAACATTGGCCCCAAGGGCGCCAGCATGCCGGAGGCGGGCTATCTGCCGATTCCCCTGAAGCTGGCTCGCGCTGGCGTGAAGGACATGGTCCGCATCTCGGATGGCCGCATGAGTGGCACCGCTTTTGGCACCATCGTGCTGCACGTGACCCCGGAGTCAGCCATTGGCGGCCCGCTGGCGCATGTCCAAAATGGTGATCGTATTCGTTTGAGTGTGAAGAACCGAGAGATCAGTTTGCTGGTGTCCGCTGAAGAAATGCAGCAGCGCGCGCTAGCCAACCCTATCACGCCGCCAACAGCTGCGCGCGGCTACCGAAAGCTTTTCTTGCAAACGGTCACGCAAGCCGATCAGGGCGTTGACTTTGACTTTTTGCGCGCACCCGAAACCAAGGGCTTGGTGCCGCGCAAATAGCGGTTGCATCAACCCGGCAGCGGTGCCTGCGGTTTTGCAAAGACCAGCTTGGCATCTTCCAGCAAGGCATGGGCCAGCTTGACGCGCGGCCCGTATTCTCCCCAGATCAGGCCCACATGTCGAACCGGTGCCCTGACGGGAAGGGGGATTCGGGCTATTGCCCGGCCGCTTTCCCAGAGGGATGGCCAGTCTGGGATCAGGCCGACACCGAGCCCTTGTTCGACCAGCGCGGCAATCGGTAGCAAGCCATCTATTTCCACGCGCTGCCTGGGCCTGATGCCTTGGTCGCGAAGGTAGCGGTCGGCGAGTTGTCCGCCTAACACTGAGCGGTCGTAACGGATAAATGGCTCGTTCTGCAGCAGGTCATGGGCGTCCCGATGTTGCAGGTGTGCCGGCGCCACCACCACCAAGGGCTCCTCCACGAGTGACTGCCATTCGCAACCTTTGGCAATAGCGAATTGCGGCTCCACAACAATGGCCGCGTCAAGCGCTCCGCTACCGACCTGACGGCATAAATCGACGGATGCGCCCGGCGCTACGAAGACATTGAGTTCTGGGAAGCCGTCATAAAGGCGCTTGAGGAGCGGCGGCATGATACTGGTCATTGCTGATACAAACACGCCGAGGCGAAATTCCCCCAGTGTGGTGCCATCGCTGGCTACCGCGCGCAGATCTCGGACATCGCGCAGGACCGAGCGTGATTGCTCCAGGATATTGATCCCGGCCGCTGTCGGTTTGACCGTTCGGCCGGCGCGTTTGATGAGTATTGAGCCCAGATCTTCTTCCAGCGCGTGAATCCGGGCCGCCACAGCTGCAGGCGTCAAGTCAAGTTGACGAGCAGCTTGTGCCAAGGACCCGAGATCGACCACGCTGACAAAACTTTGCAAATAACGGATATCCATGCATTGGCCTTCTTGAAAGATAAACATTTTATCTTTTGAAGATTCAGGACGGGACTTTTTTAATCATTGCTCAGGGTTAATACTTCGTCGATCACATCACTCCTATCAATGACCTTTAACCGAGATTGTCCATTGGTGTTAGATCCGTTCGGGCTGAGCCCTTCGACGTGCTCAGGACAGGCTTTGTCGAAGCTTTTAGCTATTGCAAAAACCCCTTCGACAGGCTCAGGGCGAACGGTCTAATAAACAATCCCGGTTTAATACAAA
>JBBAPP010000212.1:0-4009 GCA_040400775.1 Polaromonas sp.
CGCCTTGCTGGACGCGCCGCTCGCGGCACATTCAGGTGCATCCAACTGCTTTTTCCAGGTTAAATGCTGGAGTGTAGCTTTCAGCGCAGAGCGACATATAGTCGAGTCAGCCCGCCCCGTCCCGCACACACCAGGAAAAATACATGAGCAAGTTATCAGCCGCATGGCAGTTGCCCTTGGCCAAAAAACGTTCACTGAAAGACTTTGACCCAGCCGCCAAACCCTTTTCAAGCGGTGACAAGCAAAAGGATGTGGCCGCGACTGAAGCACTGGCGATTGAACTGGATGGCCTGCAAAATCTGTTTTACGCAGACAAACGCTTCAAGCTGCTGGTGGTTTTGCAGGGTACGGACACATCGGGCAAAGACGGGACGGTGCGCGGCGTTTTTAACCGCATGAGCCCGCTGGGCGTCCACACGGTCGGATGGAAAGCACCGAACGAAGAAGAGCGTGGTCACGACTACCTGTGGCGTATTCACCAGCGCATGCCAGCGGCCGGCGAGATCATGATTTTTAACCGCAGCCACTATGAGGACGTGCTAGTGCCGCCGGTCAATGGCTGGATCAGCGCCAAGCAAACAGCCCAGCGCTTTGCCCAGATCAACGACTTTGAACGCATGCTGACTGAAAACGGCACCGTACTTTTAAAGTGCCTGCTGCACATCAGCTTTGACGAGCAACGCGAGCGCTTGCAAGAACGCATTGACGACGACACCAAACACTGGAAGTTTGCACTTGGCGACATCGATGCACGCAAGCAGTGGAAGCCCTACCAAAAAGCTTATGAAGCGCTGCTGAATGCAACCAGCACACCCTGGGCACCGTGGACCGTGGTGCCCGCCAACTCCAAATCACACCGTAACTTGATGGTGGCGACGCTGTTGCGCGATGCTTTACTGGGCCTCAAGCTGCGCTTTCCGTCGGGTGACCCGGCGCTGAAGGGTCTGGTGATTGTGTAAGTTGATCAAGCTGACGTTTTGTTGACAAGGCGAAGCGCAGAGGCGAATCTTGGTAAAAACCCTCTGACTGAACGCCAACGCCTCGTTAACAATAGATGTCTAATATTTTGTGTGTATGCTTACTTTCTTAAACCCCAGGAGATGAAATTTTGACCGATAACAAAACCCCACGCCGCCGCAGTTTGCTAAAGGGCGCAGCCGTTGCCGCTGGCGCAATGTCAGCACCGATGATTGCCACAGCGCAAACCACCACCACGCTGCGCTTTCAAAGCACCTGGCCGGCCAAAGACATCTTTCATGAATATGCCAACGACTTTGCTGGTAGGGTAAATGCCATGGCCAGCGGCAAGCTGAAAATTGAAGTACTGCCATCTGGCTCGGTCGTTCCAGCCTTTCAATTGCTGGAAGCCGTAAACAAGGGCACGCTGGACGGCGGCCACGGTGTAGTGGCTTACCACTACGGCAAAAACAATGCGCTGGCCCTGTGGGGCTCAGGCCCGGCTTTTGGTATGGACCCCAACATGGTGCTGGCCTGGCACAACTACGGCGGTGGTAAGGCGCTGCTGGACGAAATCTACAAAACCATGAACATGGATGTGGTCTCGTACCTGTACGGCCCCATGCCAACGCAGCCGTTTGGCTGGTTTAAAAAGCCGATCTCTACTGTGGCGCAGCTCAAGGGCGTAAAGTTCCGCACCGTGGGTTTGGCCGTCGACATGTATACCGACATGGGTGCTGCGGTTAACCCGTTGCCTGGCGGCGAGATTGTCCCCGCACTTGACCGCGGTTTGCTCGATGCAGCCGAGTTCAACAACGCCACGTCTGACCGCATTTTGGGCTTCCCTGATGTGGTAAAAAACTGTATGTTGCAGTCCTTCCACCAGTCCGGCGAGCAGTTTGAAATTTTGTTCAACAAAACCAAGTTTGCTGCGCTGCCCGCCGAATTAAAATCTATTATTGACTACGCAGTCCAGGCATCCAGCGCCGACATGAGCTGGAAAGCCATTGACCGCAATTCCAAAGACTATATCGAGCTGAAAAAACAGGGCATCAAATTCTACAAAACCCCTGATGCTATCTTAAAAGCGCAGCTGGCATCGTGGGATAAGATCATTGAGAAGAAAAGTGCCGAAAACGAGATGTTCAAAAGAATTCTTGAATCACAAAAAGTCTATGCCGAGCGCGCTGGCCAGTGGCAAAACGACTACATGGTGGACTTCAAGATGGCCTATAACCACTACTTTTCAAAGGCACCGAAAAAGGCCTGAAAAGTTTGGCAGAGGCTTTGACAGAAACGGTTTTTGACCGCTAAAAACCAGCCACAACGGAACACCGTGTGGCTGGTTTATTTTTTTAGAAATTAACAACAATGAAAATACAAACGCTGCTGCACTCGGCTGACCATATCAGCACCTGGGTCGGCAAGGCTTTCTCGTGGCTGATTGTGGTGTTGATGCTGCTGGTGGTGGCAGAAGTCTTCAAGCGCTATGCGCTGAACGCACCCACTGCCTGGGTGTTTGATGCCAGCAATATGCTCTATGGCACGCTGTTCATGATGGGCGGCGCTTACACACTGGCGCAAGACGGCCATGTGCGGGGTGACTTTTTATACGGCAACTTCAAGCCGCGCACCCAGGCCAGTATTGACCTGGTGCTGTACATCGTCTTTTTTCTACCCGGCATTGCAGCACTGACCTGGGCTGGTTGGTCATATTTTCAGGATTCAGTAGCCATCAACGAGCAAACTTTCAACGCTGACCCGCTGCCGGTGTATCCGTTCAAGTTCATGATCCCGTTTGCTGGCGCACTGGTGTTGATGCAAGGTATCTCAGAAATAATACGCTGCATTGTTTGCATCAAAACTGGCGCCTGGACACCGCGCCTGAAGGACGCGCAAGAATCCGACGTGGTCGCGCAACAATTGGAGGGCAGCGAAAGTGTGGACGAAGAAACCAAGCGCATGGCCATTGAAAAATCTGCTGGAATGAAGGGTTGATCGTGATGAGTAATGCTGCTCTAGGTTTGACGATGCTGTGCCTGATCGTTGTGGTGATCATGATGGGTTTCCCGACTGCTTTTACCCTGATGGGTTTAGGGATGCTGTTTGGTTTTGTGGCTTTTTACGACCCGGCCATACCTTGGCTGGACAACAAGATTTTTCCCTTGATGGTGCAACGCGCATTCGGCGCAATGAATAACGATGTACTGTTGTCCATACCGCTATTTGTGCTGATGGGTTACATCATGGAGCGTGGCGCGCTGGTCGACAAAATGTTCCAAAGTGTGCAACTCGCCTTTCGCCACCTGCCGGGCTCACTGGCCGTTACCACCCTGGTCATTTGTACTTTCTGGGGAATTGCCAGCGGCTTGGTAGGTGCGGTGGTAGTGCTGATGGGTGTGATTGCCATGCGGCCCATGTTGAACGCGGGTTATGACACACGCTTGGCGGCTGGCGTCATCACGGCTGGCGGCACACTGGGTATTTTGATTCCGCCATCGGTGATGATCATTGTCTATGCAGCGGTAGCTGGTCAGTCGGTTGTCAAGCTCTACGCAGCGGCCATGTTTCCGGGTTTTTTTCTGGCCTTTTTGTACCTGGTCTACGTCATCGGCTGGTGCCTGATTAACCCTAAGATTGCACCCAAGTTGCCGCCTGACCAAATGAAAGCACCGATTTCGCCTTGGGTGGCGCATATTTCGTCAAGTTATTCACGCTTCATGTTGCCCGCGTTGCTGCTGGCCTTGGTGTCGCCAGCAAAAGCCTTGCGCAGCGGCATTGCGGGTGTCAGCCTGAAATGGTGGCAAATACTGGCCGCATTTACGCGCGCCCTGGCACCCGTGATTCTGGCTGTGGCCACTTTGGGGGCTGTATGGTGGTACGTAACCATTTACTCACAAAAGGACAACGAGGAAGCGCCTGTGGCTACAGCCCAGATGGCACAAAAGTCTGGCTTGGCTGAACCCAAGGCTGCAGGTGGTTTGTCAGAGCCCCCCCTAACCAGTGGCGGCGTGCAAGAACCTCCTGGTTCGCGCAGCGGCCTGCAAGAACC
>JBBAPP010000213.1:0-2102 GCA_040400775.1 Polaromonas sp.
ATGCGCGCCACGCTTGAGCCCTTGTTTGACGGCTGTATGCAAGGCCGCACCATGTATGTGGTGCCGTTCAGCATGGGCCCGCTGGGCTCGCCAATTGCGCATATCGGCATTGAGCTGTCTGACAGCCCGTATGTGGCCGTCAACATGAAAATCATGACCCGCATGGGCCAAGCGGTGTTTGATGTACTGGGTGTAAATGGCGCGTTTGTGCCTTGCGTCCACACCGTGGGTGCGCCCTTGCAGGCCGGCGAAGCTGATGTGAAGTGGCCTTGCAACAAAACCAAATACATCGTGCATTACCCTGAAACGCGCGAGATCTGGTCGTATGGTTCCGGCTACGGCGGCAATGCACTGTTAGGTAAAAAGTGCTTTGCACTGCGCATTGCGTCTAACATGGGCCGCGATGAAGGCTGGTTGGCCGAACACATGCTGATTTTGGGCGTGACCAACCCGCAAGGCAAAAAATACCATGTGGCGGCGGCCTTCCCATCAGCCTGCGGCAAAACCAACTTTGCCATGTTGATCCCGCCCGCAGGCTTTGAGGGCTGGAAAGTCACCACCATTGGCGACGACATTGCCTGGATCAAACCCGCTGCTGACGGCCGGCTGTACGCCATCAACCCCGAGGCCGGCTACTTTGGCGTGGCCCCCGGCACCAACACGCTGACCAACCCCAACTGCATGGCCAGCCTGGAACGCGACACAATTTTTACCAATGTGGCGCTGACGGACGACGGCGATGTGTGGTGGGAGGGCATGGGCGATGCACCGGTGCACGCCATCGATTGGCAAGGCAAAGCGTGGAGTCCTGCGATTGCCAAAGAAACGGGCGCCAAAGCCGCGCACCCTAACGCCCGCTTCACAGTGGCTGCCACCAATAACCCGGCGTTAGATGCTGCATGGGACGACCCGAAAGGTGTGGCGATTGACGCCTTCATCTTTGGTGGTCGCCGCTCGACCACCGTGCCGCTGGTGACTGAAGCGCGCAATTGGACAGAAGGCGTTTACATGGCGGCCACCATGGGCAGTGAAACCACAGCTGCCGCCACTGGCCAAGCCGGTGTGGTGCGCCGTGACCCGTTTGCCATGTTGCCATTTGCTGGCTACAACATGAGCGACTACTTTGTGCATTGGCTGAATATGGGCGAAAGATTGGCTGCGACCGGAGCGGCATTGCCGAAAATCTACACCGCCAACTGGTTTAGAAAAGGTGCAGACGGCAAGTTCGTGTGGCCAGGCTACGGTGAAAACATGCGCGTACTGAAGTGGATCATCGACCGTGTCGAAGGCACAGGCCATGGCACAGACAATGTGATGGGTGTGACCCCCAGCTATAACGACCTGACTTGGACTGGCCTGCCTTTCACAGAGCAGCAGTTCGACACCGTTACCAGCATTGACAAAGCCGCGTGGACGCAAGAGCTGGCACTGCACACCGAGCTATTTGAGCAGCTGGCGCATCACTTGCCGAAGGCCTTGCTGGATACCAAGGCGGCGATTGAAAAGCGCTTGGCGGCTTAGACCGCTTTGATCGCGTAGCACACCGACAAAAAACCGCGCCAAGGCGCGGTTTTTTTATTTCGAAAGGTATTGGCTCAGGCGTCAATCTGTTGTTAGCGCGCTAATAGTTTGGACTTCGACGCCCCCACATATTAGCCAGGCTTGGCAACACGGCTTGCAGGCGCCACAAACTCTAAGCTGTCGTCAGTTCCCCGTGATAAAGCCATCTGCAGATCGGCCATCACCCGCGGGTCGTTGGCGGCAATGGCCCACAGGCGTCTATCGGCGCGTTGTTCGGCCTGCTTGCGCGACCAGCTGTCCAGGCTGCTCTTGACGCTTTGGGCTATTTGCTTGGCGGTTCTGGCGAACATCGCCAGTGCGGCAAAGGCGGCTAGCCACAAGGCTATCCACAGTGCCAACAAATGACCTTCGGCGACAGTGTCCATGACCGGGTAGGCTACCAGCATGACAGCGGCAACCACGGCTGACAGCAACAGTGCCGTCAGCGAGCGCGTGCTCGACAGGTGGCGCTTGATGTGCTGCGCCGATGCCAGCGCTGAAACGACGCGTTCTACGCCGCCATGCTGGTTTGAATATTCAAG
>JBBAPP010000213.1:2202-3947 GCA_040400775.1 Polaromonas sp.
GCTGGACCTGAACTTGCTGCGCGTCTTTGACGAAGTCATGGCCGAGCGCAGCTTGACCCGGGCGGCGCGCAACTTGTCGCTCACGCAGCCGGCTGTCAGCAACGCGCTGCGCCGCTTGCGAGATACGCTGGGCGATGAGCTGGTGGTGCGTGATGGCCAAGGTATGGCGCCTACGCCACGCGCGCTGACGCTGTGGCCTACGGTGCGCGAGGCGCTGAGCCAGTTGCAGGCGTCCCTCGCGCCCAGCAGCTTTGAGCCGGCTACTGCCACCACCACTTTCGTGCTGGCCATGGCCGATGCCACCGCTGCCGAGCTAATGCCGGGGCTGATTGATATTTTGGAGCGAGAAGCGCCTGGCGTGGCGATGCGGGTGGTACCCTTGACCACGCGTGACCCGCGCGCCTTGCTGGCTGAGGGCACAGCAGACTTGGCCGTGGGGCATTTCCCATCCGTGCTGGCTGACCTGGTGGTGCGCGCCCAAGGCGATGAGGCGGTCAGCTTTGCCCATCAGCGACTCTATGATGGCCAGTATGTGTGCGTGATGCGCGCCGGCCACCCGTTGGCGCGGGGCCCGCTCACGCTCGACAAGTTTTGCGCTGCACGCCATATGCTGGTCAGCTTTTCAGGCAGGCCGTATGGGTTTATTGACGAATCCCTTGCATCGCTGGGCAAAAAACGCCAGGTGGTGCTGACAGTGAACCAGTTCTTTACCGCTGGCCGGGTGGTGGCGAATTCAAATTTGTTGACGGTGCTGCCGCAGCACTTTGTCAGCGTGACAGGCATTGCTGACCAGTTGGTACTGCGGCCCTTGCCGTTTGACGTGGCGCCGGTTCATGTCGATGCCTTGTGGCACAGCCGGATGGCCTTGCAAAGTGCCCACCTGTGGCTGCGCAACACTATCAGTAAGGTAGCAGAAATGGTTTTCAACCCAATCAATACAGGAGTAAGTAGATCCTGATTAAATAAAACTTTAGCCCATCAGTAGGTACTGTCACCGGCTGTGATTATTGGTGAGGACTTAAAACGACCCGCCAGCGCACTGGTGTGTCTGGCCAGCAGGTTGGCATCCAGCCCCACCGCTACAAACAGCGCCCCCAGCGCAAGGTAGTGTTTTGCCAGACCTTCATCTGCCGACAAAATACCCGCCGCTTTGCCTGCCCGGTTGATACGCGAGATGGCACCTTCCATCGCGGCTTGTACCGTGGGGTGCGCAAGCTGACCCACAAAACCCATTGATGCCGACAAATCAGCTGGGCCAATAAACACACCGTCCACGCCGTCAACCGCTGCAATCGCGTCCAGGTTATCCAGCGCGGTCTGCGATTCGGCTTGCACCAGCAAGCAGACCTGGGCATTGGCCTCGTGTGCATAGCGCGGGTAACGGCCAAAGCGTGAGGCCCGTCCGCCGGCCATACCGCGGATGCCGCCACCGCCACTGCGACCCGTGTGATCGTCATCCTGCGGGTAACGCGCCGCGCGCACCAGCGCCCGGGCTTGCTCAGCGGTGTCCACCATCGGTATCAAAAGCGTGGTCACGCCCAAGTCCAGGTATTGCTTGATCAACATTTCACCGACATGGCCGTGACCCATCGGCAGGCGGGCAATCGGGTGTGTGTTGGGATAGGCGGCAATGGTTTGCAGTTGCTGCAGCACACTGCGCAAGTCGTTGGGCGCATGCTCGCCGTCAATCAGCAGCCAGTCAAAGCCCGCGCCTGCGCAGATCTCGGCGGAGTAGCTATCGGCCA
>JBBAPP010000214.1:0-3945 GCA_040400775.1 Polaromonas sp.
TCATTGAGTTGCTGCGATTAAAGACCAGCGCGGCGTTATCAGTGACTGCGCCCGCGCCCAGCGTTCCAGTGGTTCCGCCACTGCCAATTTGTAGGGTTCCGCCGCTGACGGTCGTGGTCTCTGCATAACTGTTATCAGCTGTGAGAATCGTGGTGCCTGTGCCCGATTGGGTCAAAGACCCCGTGCCGCTGATGGCGTTGGCCACGGTTATCGAGTTGCTGCGGCTGAAGACCAGCGAGGCATTGTCAATGACCGCGCCTGCGCCCAAAGTACCCGTTGTTCCGCCATTGCCCACTTGCAAAACACCAGTGCTCACAGTGGTTGACCCTGCGTAGCTGTTGGTGGCAGTGAGTGTAGTTGTGCCAGCGCCCGTTTTTGTGAAGGAACCTGAACCACTGATCGCACCCGACATGGTGCCTGCAAGGGCCGTACTGATGGTCATACCGCCACCAGAAGCGGTCACACCATTGGATGTCAACGTACCCGAGCCACTGACACTGCCTGATGTCGATGTGAGGTTGATGCTGGACGTTGCGCCGCTGCTGCCTGTATTACCAATTGCGCCGCCAGCGACAACGTTGCCGTTGGATTGGATTTTGATGATGGAGCCACTGCCTGAAGTTGTTACTGAACCCGTGCTCACGCCAGAATTTGTTGTCGTCGCGACATTGCCCAAAATATTGATATTGCCCGACGAAGACAATGCGCCAGCAACACTGACACCGCCACCGTTCACATTCAATCGAGAGCCCGCAGTGATCGCGCCCGTTGTTCCGTCAATGCTGCCGCCCAGCGCGGTACCAATGGCCAGCGTCGGCTGGCCGCCCGTGTTGTCCGCAATCAAACTGGTCAAACCAGCACCCGTGTTATCGATCGTGATATTGGCACCAGAAATGGTGCCATCCGACTGTGTGACCGTTCCACCAATGCCTTGAAGCGTGACATTGCCAGAAGTGGAGGTCACTGAGGTGGCGGTACTGACGCTCGCCCCCATTCCACCAACGGCTCGCTGACCCACAATGGTGATGTTCCCTGAGCCAGTTGCAACCGTACCGGTAGAGCTGATGACAACACCATTGGAGTTGGCATAAGAGCCAGATGAACCCGTGATAGAAATATTGCCCGCGGTCGTTTGACCTGCGGCCTGACCAATCGAAGCGGTAATGCTCACACCCGTCTCAGCGACAGTTGCCGTGCCTTGATTGACGGTATTTCCGGTGATCGCTAAAGAAGTGCCGTTGTTCAGCGTGATGGCGTTGTTAATCGCAACACCTGTTGAACCGCCTACTGATCCAGTAGGTGTCGACACGCCATTGAGCGTCAGTGAACCTGTGTTGACATTGATAGCGCCATTTTGAACCAAAAGGCCATCAGCACTCTTACTGGTACCGGATAAAGTGACGGCACCATTGGTGGTGATAGCACCCTCAACCCTCAGTCCACGGGTATTGAGATAGTTTGATGTCGTACTTGTCGTTGCATTGCCAGCGATGGTCAAAGTGCTTCCAATTGCAGCCGTCAATGTGTTGCCCCGCAACATCACCACCGCATTTCCGCTACCGCTGGTGCTGGCACCATTGCCCGTGAGCACACTGGCACCACTGGAGCCTGTCGTGATGACACTGCTGCCAGCGGCCAGATCCAATCCGTAAATGCCAGTTGTGCTGCTGCCTGTTGCTTGGACAGTCGCACCAGAAAGAGATTTGGAGGCCGCCAAATTAATGCCTGTGGCGGAAGTAGCGACGCCGAAGAGATTTAAATTGCCTGTGGCAGTGACGTTTCCGCCAATCGTCATGCCATTGACCGAACCCGCTGTTCCCGCACCTGCTGTGATCGCACCTGTGCTCGCATTGATGGTGCCATTGCTGTTGTCAATCGAGATGTTGGCACCCGTGATGGCTGCGCTTGTCACGATCGTGGCGCCGGTCGACTGAATATTGACATTGGCTGCGCTGCCTGTGATCACGCCAGAGATGTTGACGCCATTGTCCTTGTTGGCGCCGCTCAAGTTTTTAGCGTCGCCCAGAAAGTTGATCGAGCTGGTAGCCGCATTGCCGTTGATTGCGCCAGAAAAATTAATGGCATTCCAGGAGTTGTTACTTGATGCGGCTGCGGTGCCTTTGATCGTGAGTTTGTTGGTCACGCCTGCAACGGTGGCCATGTTGATGGTGCCACCAAAAGCAATACCTTCAGAGCTTTTGCTTGAACCGTCAAGGGTGATGTCGCCCGTAGCAGCCAGCGTGTAGCCGCCTTGTACCAAAATACCGCGCTCGTTGGTGTTGACGCCTGCCGCCAAATTGGTGGCTTCACCGGCAAAGGTGAGTGATGTGCCGCTGGCCGCTTTGGTCGCGCTGTTGCCGATCATCATGAACGCGCCATAGCCGCTGGTATTTCCAGATGCAGCGCTGGTGCCCTTCACCACACTCGCAGTGCTGGTGCCCGCTGAACCGGTGGTATTGATATTGCCACCACTCCAAACAAAACCTGCTGTGCCTGTTGTGGTTGCACCTGTGGCATTGATGTACTGGCCCGACAGGGTGGCGGCTGAGAGAAGCACACCATTACCTGTGTTGCTTTTGCCATAAAGCGTGACGTTTTTACCTGAGACTGTGGTCGTTGCCCCACCAATGTTGACGCCTTTTGCAGCGCCTGTTTGGTTGCCATACACATTGAGGTTGTTGGCAGCAGTCACCGAACCACTGAGTCCAATACCGTTCTGTTCAATCACACCCGCCCAAGTGCTTGCACCGCCTGCACCTATGGTGATCACACCATTGGCATCAATGGTGCCGCCTGTGTTGTCTATCGAGACATTGTTCCCAGAAATGGTACCTGAGGTTGTGTTTTGAATATTGGCTCTGGCTGAGCGGATGTACACATTGCCTGATGTTGAGGTGATGGGGGCATTGATATAGGTCGCTACTTGGTAGTTTTGAGGAACCGTACCATCGATCTTGATGGTGCCGCTGTTGGCATTCAAACCACCTGCGTTGATAACAACACCTTGGCTGTAGCCGTTGTCGGTGTTGGTTGCTGTGCCTGTTACCGTGATGTCACCAGTACCGGTGGATCTGACGGCATTGCTGCCACCAACAACGACGCCATGGTCTCGAATGACAGCGCCGTTACCCAGCCCGCCGGTACCCGTGATGGCGATAGCGCCATTCACAGATGAGATATCGCCTGCGCCGCTGGTGTTAACACCCACGTTACCGCCAGAGCCACCCGCACCCGCTGTGCCAGTGATGCTGACTGTGCCTGCTCCAGTCGCAGTCACACTGCCGCTTACATCCACGCCATAGTCGTATTGAACGCCAGCACCGCCATAACCAGTAATGCCGATATTGCCACCCGTCGAAGTGACGGTACCGCTCACCAATGCGCCTCGCACATAGGTGAAAGTTGAACTGGCGACACCTCTGGAGTCCCCCGTGATCGTCACGGCGCCGGTTGAGCCGCCGGTGATTGTGCCGCTTGACAGAACAAAACCCAGTGATTGCGTATCCGTATTTTGGTTGTAACCGCTTAAATTGATCGTGCCACTGCCCGTGGTGGAGATCGACCCACCGGTCATGTAGATGCCGGAAATGTTGGAAAGGCTGCCCGCATAGTTCGTGGCAGCCGTTTTGCCATTCATCACAACATTCCCGCCACCCGCGCTGATGGCGGCTGTGTTCAGTGAAACGCCCTGAAGCGTGCTCACGCCGTCAGCGGTGGCAAAGCCAGTTCCATCTAAAGCAGACCCACCACCTAAAGTGATGTTGCCGCCGTTGCTGGTGATGCCCGAGCCTGTGTTGAAGACGATCGCTCCGCCACTGGTGACGTCTGAATCGCTGTTGAGCAGTACATTGAGCTTGCCCGAGCTGGCGGTGATGGTTTTGTTAGTTGCTACCGTGATGTTGTTGTTGGCCAAGAGGCTCAAGTTGGCATCTGTACCTGCGGTCT
>JBBAPP010000215.1:0-3880 GCA_040400775.1 Polaromonas sp.
CCACTACCGCCACGACCTGCTCGTAGCTGATGTTTTCGTCATGCTCGCCCTGCGCGGCTTTGGCTGCAGGGGTAAAAATCGGCTCGGGCAATTTGCTGGCGTTTTTCAGGCCGGCGGGAAGCGGCACACCACAGACAGATTGCGACGCCTGGTATTCAGCCCAGCCGCTGCCGGCCAGGTAGCCGCGTACCACGGCCTCGACCGGGATGGGTTTGAGGCGCTTGACCAGCATGGAGCGCTGGGCGACTTGGGGCACTTCAGCGGGTGTCACCACGCTTTCGGGCGCTTCGCCTGTCAAATGGTTGGGGCAAATGTGGCCCAGTTTGTCAAACCAGAACAGCGCCATCTGCGTCAGCAGCGCGCCCTTGCCCGGAATGGGTTCTCCCAAAATCACATCAAACGCGCTGATGCGGTCGCTGGCCACCATTAGCAGCCGGTTTTTGCCCACCGCGTAGTTGTCGCGGACTTTGCCCCGGGCTAGCAGGGGCAGTGAGGTGATGGAGGATGTATGAATAAGGGCCATGAAAAGCAAAAAGTTGTGTCAGAAAGCGTCAAACAAATTTCAATCGTTTGTCAATCGAAGCGATATCCAGAAAGTCACGGTCGGCGTGGAGCAGCGGCAGATCGGCTTCGATGGCGCAGGCCGCTATCAGGCAGTCACTCGGGCTACGAATCGTGATGCCTTGCCAGCGGCACTGGGCGTAGATCAAAGATGCGCTTCGGGCCAACTCAAAAGGGTCGGGGCTCACATAGGGCGACAGCTCATCAAGCGTCGCTTGCAATTGCATGAAATGCGGAACGCTTTTAGCACCCTGCAACATTTCACGACAAACCACTTCGGGCACCCAAATTGCGCTTGAACTTGCAAAAGCTTGTTGGAGCTTCAAGTCAGCGCGCGACCCTGTCGCACGCAAGAACTCAATCCATGCCGATGTGTCAAGAATCACGCCGCAGCCATCACTTTGCGCTTTTGCGCTGTTTTGGGCGGGGTTGTTTTTTTGGTCTGTTTAGTTGTTGGGTGCCGCTCATCGAGCTGCTTTTCATGCGCCTGACGTGCATCTTCAAACGTATGCCAGCCCCGCCGCTCAAGCGCAGCTTGCGTTAGACCGTAAGGGCCTCTGGGGTCGTAATCAGGGTCGATCAGACCCTCGCCTCGCATTGCCAAAAGAGCCGAATAATCAGGCTTGCGCACAAAAGCACGCAGAGCCGCCTCAACCGCTGCTTTTTTGGTCTTCACCCGCGCAAGTGCCATGGCTTGGGCCACGAGTTCGTCGTCTAAAACAATATTGGTTCGTGTGTTCATGGCTATACACCTTTGATGTGTATATCGATTATGCCAGTGCTTTACTTCCTCGGGAAAAGTTAGGTTGGGGGCTCGCACGATGCTGGCAGCATTTCAGCATTTGCCCCCACTCCAGCCCTCCCTCGGAAGGGGAGGGAGTGGTAGCGTTAATGCACCACTTGCTCTAACTCACCCTTTGCATATTTGCCGGCCACGATCTGCAGCGTATCGCCCTTTATCTTCGCGCCCTGGCCTTCGCAGCCGAATTGCAAATAGCGCTCTTTGCAAATCGCTTTGGCTGCAGCGGTGGCGGGCTTTAGCCATTCGCGTGCGTCAAATTTGCTTGGGTTTTCATGCAAAAACTTGCGCACGGCGGCGGTCATGGCCAGGCGGATGTCGGTGTCGATGTTGATTTTGCGAACGCCGAACTTGATGGCTTTTTGAATCTCCTCGACCGGCACGCCGTAGGTTTCTTTCATGTCGCCGCCGTATTCACGGATGATGGCCAGCAGGTCTTGCGGCACGCTGGACGAGCCGTGCATGACCAGATGCGTGTTGGGGATGCGGCGGTTGATTTCCTGAATACGGCCGATCGCCAGAATGTCGCCAGTGGGCTTACGGGTGAACTTGTACGCGCCGTGGCTGGTGCCAATGGCGATTGCCAGCGCGTCAATTTGCGTGCGTTTGACGAAGTCTGCGGCTTGCTCCGGGTCAGTCAGCAGTTGGTCCATCGTCATGGTTGCGTCGGTGCCGTGGCCGTCTTCTTTGTCGCCCTTCATGGTCTCCAGGCTGCCCAGGCAACCCAGCTCGCCTTCAACCGTCACGCCCTTGATGTGCGCCATGTCAACGACCTTGCGGGTCACATCCACGTTGTAGTCGTAGTCAGCAATGGTTTTACCGTCGGCCATTAAACTGCCATCCATCATCACCGAGCTAAAGCCCAGATTAATCGCGCCCTGGCACACATCAGGGCTTTGGCCGTGGTCCTGGTGCATGACCAGCGGGATGTGCGGGTAAGCTTCAATCGCGGCGGCAATCAGGTGCTTGATGAAGGACTCGCCAGCATACTTGCGTGCGCCTGCGCTGGCCTGCAAAATCACCGGCGCACCGACCTCGTCGGCGGCTTGCATCACGGCTTGTACCTGCTCTAAATTGTTGACGTTGAACGCTGGAATGCCGTAGGTATTGACTGCCGCATGGTCCAGCAGCTCACGCATTGATACGAGTGCCATGGTGAAATCCTAGATGAAAAGCTGAGTTGAAATGGGTGTCAGGACGGTTTAAAGAGGCTGGTAACCACTTTGTAACTGTCAGCCTTGGATTCTACCGTTTGCCTTCACAAAACCCGTCACTCGCTCCAGCACAGGCGCGCGGCTTCTGAGAACCGACGCCATCGTCGCCACAATCGTGATGTGGCTTACCGTGTCGTACAGCTCGGAATCGACCCGCACGCCGCTGCTTTTCAGGCGCTGCGCCATGCCGACCGTGCTGCGCTGGGTGTTGACCAAACTGTCGTTTTCAGGCGCCAGTAACAAGGCCGGCGGTGACGCACTGGAGGCGTGAAACAGCGCCTGGCTGTCAGGCGGTGTGCCCGGCCATTCAAAGGCGACTTGGGTTTTGCGGTCACCAATCGGCAAAAAGTCATACGGCCCGGCCAAGCCTATCCAGCCGGCCAGCTTGGCAGGGCTGAGGCCTGTAGCGCCTAACCAGCGTTTGTCGAGCGCCAGCATGGCGGCGTTGTAAGCACCCGCGCTATGACCCATGACGAAAATGCGGCTGGGGTCAGCGCCATACTTTTGCGCATTGTCAAAAGCCCAGCGGGTGGCCAGGGCGCTGTCTTGCAAGAACACCGGGTAGCGCACTTCGGGGCTCAAGCGGTAGTCAGCCACCACCACCGCGATACCTTGCGAGGCCAGCGCTTCGCCGACAAAGCGGTAGTCGGCCCGGTCGCCGGACGACCAGCTGCCGCCGTAGAAAAAAACCACCATTGGCAAACCACCAGCCGTCAAAACCTTGCCGGCCAGCGGTTGGTCGGGCATGTACAGATCCAGTTTCTGGCGCTGCTGATCGCCATACGGCAAGTTGGCGAATTGGCGATAGGTGTCGCTAGGTACGGTGGCATTGAGCACGTCCAAAGCGGAGCACGCCGTGAGCAGCGCGGGCAGCATGGCAAATAAAGAGCGTCTGGGCAATGGTGCATTCAAGAGGTTCATGGTGATAGCTACTTTACGCACCAAATGCATAATTGGATTCAGCAAAAACCGACAAAAAGTGTCGGATATCGCTTGCAGCCTGCGCTTAGAAATTCAGATTTGCAGGATGGAGTGCAAGGCGCTTGTCGCGTCGCTCTGCGCGCTCATACGAGGGTCGCGCAGCACACCGGTGTGCACTTGTGTGCATGAGGATTGCGAGCGCCACGCAACGCAGGAATTCGCCCGAAAAATGAATTTATCCGGGATTGTTCATTGAACCTTTCGCCACGAGCCTGTCGAAGGAATTTTTACGATAACTAAAAGCTTCGACAAAGCCTGTCCTTAGCACGTCGAAGGGCTCAGCCCGAACCGATCTAACGCCAATGGACAATCTCGGTTCGTACGT
>JBBAPP010000216.1:0-3812 GCA_040400775.1 Polaromonas sp.
ACCCTTCGACAAGCTCAGGGCGAACGGTTCATAGTCCATAAGGCCGGATCAATAGATATGGTTTTTTTAGGCAAGCCAAGAAATCGCCTTAAGAGCGGTATGCCTGAGTGTTCTGCGAAGGTCAAGGAGGAGCGCGAAGCGCGGGGGACACGTAGCAGAGCGCTCAGGCACACCGCTCGCTGCCAAATAAGATGAGCGCCTTTCGAAGCGAAAAATCACCTTTTACCCATTTGGACTGCTATAATCACAGGCTTTGCTAGCAAACCCGCATCTGGCCTGATTCTGATCAAGTCGCCGGCTTTCAAGATGCACAATTTTTGGACCTTCTGAACAATGACGACCATTCGCGTAAAAGATAACGAGCCCTTCGACGTAGCGCTGCGCCGCTTCAAGCGGACGATTGAAAAACTCGCCCTGCTGACTGACTTGCGGGCGCGTGAGTTTTATGAAAAGCCAACGGCTGAGCGCAAGCGCAAAAAAGCGGCTGCTGTGAAGCGCAATTACAAACGCATTCGTGCCATGCAGTTGCCCAAAAAGCTGTACTAAAACGTACCGCATCGGCAGCTAGCCAAGACCCGCAAGATTCAATTCTGCGGGTCTTTCTACTTGTAAAACATCAGGACACACCCTATGACACTTAAAGACCAAGTCACCGAAGACATGAAAACCGCCATGCGCGCCAAAGACAGTGAGCGCCTGGGTACTATCCGCTTGCTGTTGGCCGCCTGCAAGCAAAAAGAAGTCGACGAGCGCGTGGTGCTCGATGACGCCCAAGTCATCGCCATCATCGACAAAATGATCAAGCAGCGCAAAGACTCGATTGAGGCTTTCACCAAAGCCGCTAGAGTTGACATGGCCGACAAAGAAGCGCAAGAAATCACCGTGCTGACAGCTTATCTGCCCGCCCGGATGGGCACTGATGAGGTACTGGCGGCGGTCAAGGCTATCGTCGCCGACTTGGGTGCCAGCGGCCCCGGCGACATGGGCAAGGTCATGGGAGCAGCCAAGACGGCCTTGGCTGGCAAAGCCGACATGGGGCAGGTTTCAAGCGCTGTCAAAACAGTATTGGCAGGATGAAAAGATCGAAAAGACCCGAAATATGACAACAAAATCTGCAATCGCCACCGCCGCACAGCTGGCAGCGGGCTCAGTTGACGCCGCCACCCTTCTGACCGCAACGCTGGCGCGCATCGACGCTGAAGACGGCGCGCTGGGTGCGTTTACCGCGCGGCTGGATTTGCCCACGGCACTCAAGCAGTTAAAACAATTGCCGCATGACGGCAAAGTGGGGCCCCTGCAAGGCTTGGCAGTGGCGGTTAAAGACATTATTGACACCGTAAATTTACCCACCCGTTACGGCTCGGCGCTGTATTCAACTGGCAGCAACGCTGACCAAACACCCCGAGTCGATGCCGCCATCATTGGCGCGATACGCCGCGCAGGCGGGCTGGTGATTGGCAAGTCAAGCACCACCGAGTTTGCGTTTTTAAACCCCACGCAAACGCTGAACCCGAATGCAGCTGGCCGCACGCCGGGCGGCTCGTCGGCTGGCTCTGCTGCCGCTGTCGCCGCGGGTCTGGTACCACTTGCCGTCGGAACGCAAACCGGTGGCTCGGTGATTCGGCCGGCATCGTACTGCGGGGTGACGGGCTTCAAACCCAGTTTTGGCATGTTGCCCATGTCGGGCATCAAATGCTTTTCATGGTCGCTGGATACAGTGGGTCTGTTTGCTGCCAGCGTGCGTGATGTCGCCTGGTTTGCCGAGGCTGTCAGTGGTTTTGCCCTGGCCTTGGACGCAGCGCCGCAAAAGACATGGCGGGTTGGCGTGCCCACGGCCTACCCGTGGGGACCGGTGTCGCCCAGCGGCCAGCTTGCCATCGACAAAGCTGTGGGAGCACTGCGTAGCCAAGGGGCAGAGGTCAGCGCCATCCTGCTGCCCGGCTGGATGAAAGACGTGTTTGAGGCACAGGACGTGGTTCAAGGCTTTGAGGTGTGGCGCGCAGTGGCGCGTGACATTGACGCGCATCCTCAGGCTCTGTCACCCGTGCTGCGTGACTACCTGATGGCCGCCAGCCACGTCAGTGCAGCAGCTTATGAGGCCGCGCAGCAAACGGCGCACAACGCGCGCATGGCCTGCGCCGATTGGTTTGGCCAGTTCGACGTCCTGATGACCCCCAGCGCCCCTGATGAAGCGCCGCTGGGCTATGCCAGTACAGGCGCATCCACCTTCAACCGTGCCTGGACCCTGCTGGGCTTGCCGTGCGTGAATGTGGTCGGTGCTGTGGGCGTGACAGGCCAGCCGATGGGCCTGCAAATCATTGCTGGGCCGCGCGCTGACAGGCAATGCCTGGCGGCGGCTGATTTTGTTGAGCGTGCGCTAAGCGTCTCAAGCTAAAACCTGGCGCTTACTTGCCCATCAGTTGGGTCAGTTTTTCCGACTCAAACCGGCATTCAAGCGCGGCATCGCTTGGCACGCAATCTTTGCTGATATCGCTGTAGTTAGCATTTTTAGACAGCTTTTCAATCGCCTGCCAAAGCAACGCAATCTGCTGCTCATGCGTCGATGCGTTGTCAATCAAGCCCTTCATGGCCAGCGATACCGGGTCGTCATCGAGCGTGATGCCGTAGGCGCTGAAGGTGGTCGGCGTGACGTCGGCTGAAGCATCGCCTTTGGACGGAATAATCCGTGCCGGAATCCCCACCGCCGTCGCCCCTGCAGGCACGGGTTTGATGACCACCGCGTTGCTGCCAATCTTGGCCCCGTCGCCCACTAGGAAGCCGCCCAGCACCTTGGCGCCGGCGCTGACCACCACGTTTTTACCCAGCGTGGGGTGACGCTTTGCGCCCTTATACAGCGACGTGCCGCCCAGCGTCACACCCTGATAAATCGTGCAGCCATCGCCAATTTCAGCGGTCTCGCCGACCACCACGCCCATGGCATGGTCAAAAAACACGCAGCTGCCAATTTTTGCACCGGGGTGAATCTCAATACCCGTCAGTCCCCGTGCAATATGCGAGATAAAACGCCCCAGCCACTTAAAACCGTTGTTCCAACACCAGTGCGCGCGGCGGTGCAGCACCAGCGCATGCAGGCCGGGGTAGCAGGTCAGCACCTCCCAGGTGGTGCGGGCGGCCGGGTCGCGGTCAAGGATGCAGGCGATGTCTGAGCGGAGTCTGGAAAACATAGGTCTAGTTTAGTGGTCAGGTGCGATGTCTGCTGAAGGCGCTTTTTTGATCATCATCTTGGCGATACCGCGCAAGATGTGGATGTCCTGCGGGCTCAGTTGGGCACGGTTGACGAGCTGGTTCAGGCGCGGCATGAGCTTTTTGGGTGCAGCGGGGTCTAAAAAATCAATCGCCACCAAAGCTTCTTCCAGGTGTTTCAACATGCCTGCGACTTCTTTGGCATCCGCTAATGTGGCCGTATTTGTGGCGGACTGGACTGCAAAACCAGCCAAAGCCTCGCGCCAATCATAGGCAATTAACTGTACCGCTGCGCCCAGGTTCAGCGAGCCAAAGTTCGGGGCCGTCGGGATGCTCAGCGCTACATTGCATCGGTAGACGTCATCGTTTTGCATGCCAAAGCGCTCGGAACCAAACAAAAAAGCCACGCCTTCAGGTTTTTCAGCGTTTGTTGTCGTGTTCTCCGTTTTTGGAGCATTTTTATTTATTAAATCGGCATAAATACCAATAGATACGGGTGTAGTATGCTCATTATTTAATAGCATCCGAAAGTATTCACGCGGCGCCATTGTCGGCGGGCCAAAGTCGCGCGGGGTCATGGCCGTGGCGCACAGGTGGGTCATGCCGTC
>JBBAPP010000217.1:0-2022 GCA_040400775.1 Polaromonas sp.
ACAACACCCTGAAAGCGATTATTTCAATAATATTTGATGTCACTGATTGATTTGTCGAGAGCGTTAGGTCCCTCCAATATGAACTGTTCCATTTGCTATGAGCCCTGAATTGAGTGCGATTATTTCTAGTAGTGTATTGCTGACGGCGCTTGCAGTTGACCGTTACCTGGGCGAGCCCGCCTCACGTTTGCATCCCGTCGTCTGGATAGGCAATTACCTGAACTGGGCTGCCAAGCGACTTCAGCCCAATCCTTCGCCTGCCGTTCGTGATTTGAAGTCATTTTGGCTTGCAGCCGCCTTTTGGTGGGCGGGAGCAGCTCTTGTTTTGATAGTAGCTTGTGCCGTGCAATGGGTTGCGTTCCAACTGCCTTGGGTTCTGGCTGCGCTGCTGCTGGGCCTGGCGCTCAAACCCATGTTGGCCTGGGCGATGCTGCGGTCTGAGGTGCAGGCGGTTGAGGTGGCCTTGGCTCAGTCGCTGGAAGCAGGCCGAAAGCGGCTCGCCATGCTGGTCAGCCGTGACACGACAAACTTGAGCGAGACGGAAGTACGTGAAAGCGCGATGGAGTCACTGGCTGAAAATCTGAATGATTCGGTGGTGGCCCCCATCTTCTGGTTTGTGCTGTTCGGTCTGCCGGGCGCGGCGCTCTACCGCTTTGCCAACACCGCAGATGCGATGTGGGGCTACCGGGGTTTGCGCAGCGGGGTCAACTGGGAATGGACGGGTAAGTGGGCGGCCTGGGCGGATGATGTGCTGAGCTGGCTGCCTGCACGCATCACGGCATGGCTGATCAAGCTTTTGTCGCAAGGCCTTGATTTTAAAAACCTGAGCCTTGAAGCCCGTAAAACACCATCGCCCAACAGCGGCTGGCCGATGGCTGCGATGGCGCTGGCTCTGGGTGTACGCTTGCAAAAGCCTGGCGTGTATGTGTTAAACCCTTCAGGCCGACCAGCCGAGCCCAAAGATGCCGTTTTAGCGCAAAAAAAGGCATTAAAAGTGGTTCTAGCCGCCTGTTTATTTGCGCAATTAGCTATTGTATTAATAGCGTTTATGAAGCTATGACTTTGCCATCCCAACCCAAGCAACTACGCATTCACGGCGGCCCGGATGCCTTCGGTGCAGTGCAGTTTGACTTTTCAACCAACAGCAACGCCTGCGGGCCGAGTCCGTCAGCATTGGCGGCTATCCAGCAGGCGGACGCAACCCAATACCCGGATGCCAGCTACACGGCGTTACGCGCTCAACTCGCGGCTTTTCATGCTGTTGACGCGCAGCGCGTGGTGCTGGCGGCCAGTGCCAGTGAATTTATTTTTCGCATTACAGCGATGGTGGTCAGGCGGGGCGGGCGTACGGTGGGACTGCCACTGTACAGCTATGGTGACTATGCCCATGCTGGCGCAGCGCATGGATTGAAAGTTGTGGATGCAGATGTCGCTGACCTGTGCTGGGCTTGCGAGCCGTCGAGTCCGCTAGGTACGGCGCATACGGATTGGCGCAGCGCCAGCAGAGCGGTGCGGGTGCTTGACCGGGCTTATGAACCGCTGCGTTTAAGTGGTGTTTTTGATCATGCAGGCGATGTAGCAAAACTCTGGCAACTGTATTCTCCCAACAAAGCCCTAGGCCTGACTGGCGTGCGGGCGGCCTATGCCATCGCACCCTTGGATGCAGAAGCCGACATTGACGCCATGAACCAGCTCTGCCCGTCATGGCCCATAGGCGCGCACGGCGTGGCCATGCTTGAAGTGTGGACGCAGCCATTGACGCAAGCCTGGCTGGCAGTCAGCCTGGCGACGCTACAGCAATGGAAAGTTCAGCAAGTCGCGTTGTGTGAATCGATGGGCTGGACGGTATGGCCAAGTCTGGCTAACTTTTTTGTTTGCCAAGCCGATATTGATGTGGCCACTTTGCGCCATCACGGCATCAAGCTGCGCGACTGCACGTCCTTCGGCTTGCCCGGCCATGTGCGTATCAGCGTCCAGCCACCAGCTGCGCAGGACGCACTGCGCGCGGCATGGCAAGTCATT
>JBBAPP010000217.1:2122-3811 GCA_040400775.1 Polaromonas sp.
AAACCGGCCTGTTTGAGCAACGCTGCCATGGTCGCTAGCGTGTATTTATAAGAGTTTTCGGTGTGGATGCGTTCACCCACTGCAAAATGTCTCGTATGGCCTGGCCAGCGCACAACGCTGTGGACAAGCGCTTCCAGGTGCATCTCAATGCGGGACTCTTGAACATTAAACAGCGCTACGTGTCGCCACTGCCGCAAGTCAAAGTCGGCGCCTAACTGGTCGTTGATATTGAGTAGTACGTTTTTGTTGAACGCAGCCGTCACGCCGGGTGCGTCGTCATAGGCGGCTTGCAGCACGGCCGTATCTTTGACCAGGTCAATGCCCAGCAGCAAACCGCTGGCGTTACCTTGCGATGGGCTGGCGATTTGCTGCAAAAACCGCAGCGCATCAGGCGGTGAAAAATTGCCCAGGCTGGAACCGGGGTAAAAAAATACGCGTTGCTTGTTTTGTACCGCCTCGGGTAACACCAGCGTGCTTGAAAAGTCCATGCCTAGACCGATGATGTCCAGGCTAGGAAAGCTGGCCTGTAAGTTGTCTGCTGCTTGGCGCAAAAAATCAACGGAAATATCAATCGGTACATACTGCTGCGGCTTGAGATGGGGAATTAACGCAGCAGACTTGGCGCAGTTGCCAGCACCCAAGTCAATCAAACAGGCGCTACCAAGACCAGCCAGTTGAATAGCCTGTGCAATATTTGTGTTGTTGGCCTCAAAAATAGCTGCTTCGGTACGCGTGGGGTAGTACGCGTCCAGCAGGGTGATGGCCTCAAACAGTTTGGAGCCCAGCGTGTTGTAAAAGTACTTGGGCGCGATGCTGGCTGGGATGGCCAGCAGTGACGCTGTCAGTTCCATCTGCGCAAGGCGCTGTGCTGGGTCAGTGGCGGCGCTCAGGTCAATGAAGCGGGGTGAAAGGGGGCGTGTGGTGGTCAAAATAACTCAAAAATAAAAAGACCAGCAGAGCATACCGCTAGACTTCAGAAAAGCGCAAGGCAAGGCCACTTTCAAAATGCCGAGCCTGCCCTGTGACTGGGTCTATAAAGGCAATCGACTTGGCCAGCAATTGCAGCGGCAAGCTGTAGTCATCGCCTGGCGTATTTGCCACTGGCGGATACATGCGGTCGTTCAGAATCGGCAAGCCCAGCGCGTTCATGTGGACGCGTAGCTGGTGTTTTTTACCAGTGACCGGGCTAAGTGCGTACCTGGCCTGGTTAGCGTTGTTTTGCATCACGTCGATCCGGGTTTCGCTGTTGGGCACGCCTGGCACTTCGCGTTGCCTGAAAAACGGCTGGTCTTCAACGATGCGGCTTTTGCGGGTGATGGGCCATGTCACATCGCTGCGCCAGGGCGCAATCGCTTCGTAGTGCTTGGTCACCGCGTGGTCTCTGAACAATGCCTGATAGGCATTGCGCTCGCTTGGGTTGACGCTAAAGAGCACCAGCCCGGCGGTCTCGCGGTCAATCCGGTGGATGGGGATCAAGGCATCCAACCCCAGGCGCTTTTTAAGCCGTACCAGCAGCGTTTCTTGCAGGTAGTGGCCGGACGGGGTAACCGGTAAAAAGTGTGGTTTGTCGGCTACGACCAAATGCGCGTCTTGGTACACAACCACTTCGTCGAACGGAATACGCAGCTCTTCATCGACATCCCGGTAGTAGTACACGCGCAGGTGGCTGGGGTAGGGCCGCTCTGGCGT
>JBBAPP010000218.1:0-3782 GCA_040400775.1 Polaromonas sp.
GTTACTTTATACATGCTTTTGCAAAACAGTCAAAATGTGAAAAATATACTTAGGTGCAATCACAACACACAATGTGATTGAAAATATTGTGCTGTGCTGCTTAGCGGTCAGGCGTACTCTTCAGTGGTCCGAGTCAATCGGGCATAGCCAGGTAACCAATCCCGGCAAAACCTTGAAGGCAATCACTTGCTTTCTCCGCTTGAAGGGCGATTCATCCCCATTGAGCGAACCCCGGCAGCATGAGCATTTATGCTAGCTGCCAGCCCCGACAGGTTCAGCCCGTCGGGGTTTTTTGTTTTTGGGGTGCTTGGTTGGCTGCGAAAACGCCATCAACTCTGCTGCGTCTTCAAGAAAGTCGCAGCTGTTCCCCAGCTATTGATCCGGCCTTATGAACTATGAACCGTTTGCCCTGAGCTTGTCGAAGGGTTTCGACAAGCTCAAACTGAACTGGAATTTACACATCATCGGGCCGGATCAATAAGTATCAAGCGTATTTATCCGGGATTGTTTATGAGACCGTTCGCCCTGAGCCTGTCGAAGGGATTTTTACGATAGCTAAAAGCTTCGACAAAGCCTGTCCTGAGCATGTCGAAGGGCTCAGCCCGAACCGATCTAACGCCAATCGACAATCTCGGTTTATAGGCACGCAGAGTTTGACTCCTTGCTTTGCCTGGCTTGGTGTGGCTGACGCATTTCGGTGGCATGAAAAACCTCGCCAGGCCAGGCCTTCAGGCCGAGCAACTTTGACCTGGTCGCCCCATGCTGTGTCAGCAGACAGGCTGTTTTTAGGTGCTGCCAAAGCCGTATGACCAGAGTCTAAATCGACGCTCCATGCAAAGCCGAATATCGCTGCAGTTTGAACTTACTTTGGGTCGCTGTTTTAAGCGGTCCATAAATCGGCGAAAATATCAGCTTTGCGTTATTAAAACGCCCATCACTTTCTTACTTTTAGCCTCGCCGGATCTCAACCGCCGGCAGGCGCGTACCATGTTCAAATCATCCAAACCCGCTCTCGCACCCGCTCCTGCTGCTAAAACCACGCCCAAGTCTGACGCCCATCCGCTGGACGGCTTGACGGGTGGCGCTTTCTCGGCGCCTACCTCTGGCGAGCGCACGTCGCGCATCCGCGCTTGGCTGGCGACTGAGCCAACTGCCGAGCACATGGCCGATGTCTACAAAGACCTGGCCAACCGCGACAAGGGCGCTGCCAAGCCCTTGAAAGAAAAATTAGACGAGCTCAAGCGCAGCAAGGGGCAAGAGGCAATTGCCGCTGAATGGGCTGAAAAAGCCAGGCTGCTGCTGGGCCTGTCCAAGCTCAACTTAGCCGATGCCCTGGCCTGGCAGCGTGATGCCGCCAAAGCCGGTGCGCCGCTGTCTAAAGAGCCGCTGGCCAGCGTCAAAGTCAAGCTGGCCGAGCGGGTTAAAACGATTGAAGACTTGCAGCATCGCACCCAGGTGCAGCGTGAAGCCGCGGTGCTGATTGCCCAGCGTATCGAGGTGCTGTCGATCAAGCCGTGGCGCGACGCAGAGGCCGCCCTCGTGTCGCTCACGCCAGACGTTGCCCATTGGCAAACCCAGGCCGACGAGATTGCCAGTGACGCCAATTGGGCCAGCGTGGACGCAAAGTTTCCGCCACTGCTAGACGCATCACGCGGCCAACTGCTGGCGGTGTGGGAGGCTTTTCAAGCTGCGATTGCCGTCACGCTGAAAGCGGCAGCAGACAGCGCAGCACCGCTGCCTGCTGTCCCGGTGTGGGCTGACGAGCTGCGTGCGGCACGCGGCGTAGCTGCGACACAGCATGACGCGCGCTCAGAGGGGCGACCTGCCAAAGCCAAAATTGACCCGGCTGTACTCAAAGACATGCGCGAAAAAGCTGCCAGTCTTGTGCAGGCCGCTGTTGCCAAGCTGGAGCATGAAGTAGGCCAAGGCCATGGCAAGGCTACGCCAAAAGTGGCGGCCGAACTGCGCGACACGCTGAAACAAAACATCCGCAACATCGACACCCAGTTAGAGGCCGCTGCCCATGCCGCGTTGACGGCTGCTGGCGAGCTAGAAGGCTGGCAGCGCTGGCGTGCAGACCAGATTCGTGAAGAACTGGTTGCCAAGGCTGAGGCTTTGTTGCTCAAGCCCATGGGCGGCCGCAAGCAGCAAGATGCCCTGCGCCACATGCGCGACTTGTGGAAAACATCGGATCAAGGCGGCACGCCCAACCATGCGTTGTGGAAGCGTTTTGACGACGCCTGCAACGAAGCCTACAAAGTGGTTGAGGCTTGGTTAGAGACCGTCAAAGAGCAAACTGAAGCCGTCAAAGCCCAGCGCCAGGCGTTGATTGACGAAGTCACCGCTTGGGCGGATGCCAACCAGACCAGCACCGACTGGAAGATGCAAATCCGGAGCTTAAACAGCTTTGTTGAAAAGTGGCAAAACGGCGGGCACCTGAGCGAGAAAGCCTTCGCAGACATCCAGCCGATCTGGAAAGCCGCGATGGACGCCGCTGACACGCCGCTTAAAACCGCGCGTGCCGAGAGCATTGCCCGCCGCAAAGCCATGATTGAAGAAGCGCAAGTGCTAGGCGCAGAGCCGGTGCTGCACATTGACGCTGTCAAACACCTGCAGCAGCGCTGGCAGCATGAGGCGCAAGGCGTGCCGATTGAGCGCAAGCAAGAGCAAAAAATGTGGGACGCCTTCCGCAAACCGATTGACGATGCGTTCCAGCGCAAAACCCTTGAGCGTGAAAAATCCGCCTCCGCATTGGGCGAGTTTGACCGCATGGTGGTTGATGCCGCCAAGGCGGTTGAAGCGGCGACAGCCAGCGGTGATGCCCAGCAAATTCACGCCGCAGCCAAGGCGCTGGAAGCGATTGTTAGCGGCAAGCTGCCGGTATCTGCCCCAGTTGCTGAAAAATCACCAATAACCGCCGAAAATACTGCAAATACACCTTCAAATGAGGCTGTAGACCAAGAAGTACATGCTCAAGCAGCTACTGAAACAATAGCTGATGAATCATCGCAAACAGCTGATGCTGCGCTGGCTGCTGGCGTTGACGAGGCCGCTGTCGTTGAAGCATCAGCGGTTGCAGAAGCTGAATCAAAACCCGCGGCCGTGGCTACCCCGCCAAAACCCGCCAAACCCATTGTCGCCATGCGCGGCGACGACCGGCCTGGCGCGCGCCGTGCCGAGCCCGCACCCGCTGGCCGAGGTGGCAAGTTTGGTGACCGCAAAGACACCGGAAAACCGGGTGGAAAGCCTGGTGCGAAGCCGGGCGGCGCACGTCAAAGCACCGACAACAAGTTTGAGCCGTACCGCCCAGAACGCGAAGACCGCCCACGCTTTGCCGAGCGTGACCAGCGCCCTGCCTTTGAAGAGCGCGGCCCGCGTTTGGGCGACGCCGCCTTCCGCGCCCAACGCGAGGCATTTGAAGCCGCCAATATGGCGCTTAAAAAGCTGCACGTTCAAGCCCACGGTGAAGTGCTGACCAACGTCATCAGCGCCTGGGAAAAGCGTGACGCAGCCCTGCTGCCAAGCGTCCAAGACCTGGGCAAAGTGGTGACGCCAGCTGTGCTGGGCGCTTGGGCCAAAGCCCTTTCCACCAGCACATCCTCGCCGTCTGGCAAAGACGCGGCTGAGTCATTGCTGCGCCTGGAGATGGCCGCTGAAGTGCCAACCCCAGCAGAGCACATCAGCGCTCGCCGCATGATGCAACTCCAGTTGCTGACCAAGCGTAACGCTGCTGCGCCAGCCGAGACCTGGGGCGAAGACACCGCCAAAGTGCTGGCAGCAGA
>JBBAPP010000219.1:0-3751 GCA_040400775.1 Polaromonas sp.
GAAGACCAACTCGAACAAGAAGCTCTGTCCTGGCTCACCGATGTTGGCTACACCCACGTCTACGGTCCAGACATAGCCCACGATGGCCCAACGCCAGAACGTGCGAACTACCTGCAGGTGGTGTTGCCCTTTCGTCTGCGTGAGGCCATTCGCAAGCTGAACCCTACGATCCCCTCGGCAGCCCGTGAAGACGCCTTGAAGCAGGTGCTAGACCTTGGGATTCCTGTTTTACTGAGTGCCAACCGTCATTTCCATCGTCTGCTGGTGACCGGGGTTCCGGTTGAGTACCAACTGAAAGGCGAGACACGCGGGGACTTTGTTCGGCTGATCGACTGGGCTGAGACTTCCAACAATGACTGGCTGGCAGTCAACCAGTTCTCCATCAAGGGACCACACCACACCCGCAGGCCAGACATCATTCTGTTCGTCAACGGCTTGCCGCTGGTGCTGATTGAGCTGAAGAACCCGGCTGACTTGAACGCCGATGTCTGGAAGGCTTACGACCAGATTCAAACCTACAAGGAACAGATCCCTGACGTCTTTCAGACCAACGAGATCTTGGTGATCTCTGATGGCACCGAGGCGCTCATGGGGTCACTCTCGGCTGACCCTGAACGCTTCATGGCGTGGCGCACGATTGACGGCGAGACCTTGGACCCGCTGGGCGAGTTCAATGAGCTGCAAACCTTGGTGCGTGGCGTTCTGGCACCGAGCTACTTTCTGGATTACCTGCGTTACTTCGTGCTGTTTGAAGATGATGGTGGCATCGTCAAGAAGATCGCGGGCTATCACCAGTTTCATGCGGTGCGTCTGGCCATCACGCAGGTAGTCGCAGCATCGCGCCCCGGTGGCAATCAAAAGGGTGGCGTGGTGTGGCACACGCAAGGCAGCGGCAAGAGCATCACCATGACCTGTTTCGCAGCCCGTGTGATGCAAGAACCCGCCATGGAGAACCCGACCATCGTGGTGATCACGGACCGCAATGATTTGGATGGTCAGTTGTTTGGCGTCTTCAGCTTGGCCCAAGACCTGTTGCGCGAGCAGCCGGTGCAGGCCCGCACCCGCCAGGAGCTACGGGCCTTATTGGGGAATCGACCATCGGGCGGCATTGTGTTTGCCACCATTCAAAAGTTCATGCCGGGGGAAGATGAAGACATGTACCCGGTGTTGTCCGACCGGCACAACATTGTGGTGATCGCAGACGAAGCGCACCGCACACAGTACGGGTTTGAAGCCAAGCTGAAGGTTCGTAAAGTTAGCGCGACGGTGCTCGCCACGGGTGATGGTCTGGTGACAGCGCATCAAGCTGAGTTTTCACCGCCTGATTACGTGTCACGGTATGAAGCTGGCTATGCCCAGCATTTGCGGGATGCGCTGCCCCGCGCCACCTTTGTGGCCTTCACCGGCACACCCGTCAGCAGCACCGACAGAGACACCCGTGCGGTCTTTGGGGATTACATCCACGTCTATGACATGCAGCAGGCGAAAGAAGATGGGGCTACGGTCGCCATCTATTACGAGTCACGCTTGGCCAAACTCAGTTTGAATGTGCCTGACCTCGCCGTGCTTGACGATGAGGTGGATGAACTGGCTGAAGACGATGAAGAAAGCCAGCAAGCCAAACTTAAAAGCCGGTGGGCTGCTTTAGAAAAGGTGGTGGGTGCAGAACCCCGCGTGGCCAGCGTTGCGGCTGACTTGGTCGCACACTTTGAGCAACGCAATACCGCGCAAAGCGGCAAGGCGATGGTGGTGGGCATGAGCCGTGACATCTGCGTGCATTTGTACAACGAGATCATCAAGCTACGCCCTGAGTGGCATGATGCAGACCCTGAGAAGGGGGCTATCAAGATTGTCATGACCGGCTCGGCCAGTGACAAGGCGCTGCTACGCCCCCACATCTACAGCGGTCAGACTAAGAAGAGACTGGAGAAACGCTTTAAAGACCCGTCAGACCCCTTGCGAATGGTGATCGTCCGGGACATGTGGCTGACCGGATTTGACGCGCCCTGCGTTCACACCCTGTACGTGGACAAGCCCATGAAGGGACACAACCTGATGCAGGCAATTGCCCGTGTCAACCGGGTGTTCAAAGACAAGCAAGGCGGCTTGGTGGTGGACTACATCGGCATCGGCAACGAGCTGAAAGCCGCGATGAAGGAATACACCCAGTCCAAAGGCCGGGGCCGTCCCACGGTGGATGCCCATGAGGCCTTCAGTGTGGTGCTGGAAAAGATGGACGTCTTGCACGCCATGCTCCATGGATTTGATTACAGCGACTTCTTGACGGGCGGTCACAAGACCTTGGCAGGCGCTGCGAATCACGTGCTGGGAATCAAAACAGGTGAAACCCGAGACGGCAAGAAACGCTTTGCGGATACGGCCTTGGCCATGAGCCAAGCTTTTACCCTTTGCTGCACCTTGGATGAAGCCAAAGCAGTGAGGGAAGAGGTTGCCTTCATGCAGGCGGTCAAAGTGATCTTGACCAAGAAGCAGGCTTCAGCCCAGAGGCGCACCGACGAGGCAAGAGAGCTGGCCATTCGTCAGATCATCAGCCAAGCGGTGGTGTCTGAGAGCGTGGTGGACATCTTTGATGCGGTTGGTTTGGACAAGCCCAACATCGGCCTACTGGATGAAGCCTTTCTGGCACAGGTGCAGAGCTTGCCGGAGAAGAACTTGGCTGTGGAGCTGCTGGAGCGGCTACTCGAAGGTGAGATCAAAAGCCGCTTTGCCAGCAATGTGGTCCAAAGCCGCAAGTTCTCAGAGATGCTGACCAGCGTCATTGCCCGTTACCAAAACCGGTCAATCGAAACAGCGCAGGTGATGTCTGAACTCGTGGAGATGGCCAAGAAGTTCCGTGATGCAGCATCCCGTGGGGAAGAGCTGGGCATGACGCAGGACGAAGTGAAGTTCTACGACGCACTGGCCAACAACGAATCGGCTGTGATGCTACTGACCGATGAAACCCTCAAGAAGATCGCCCATGAGCTGACTGAGAACCTGCGCCAGAACCTGAGCGTGGACTGGTCAGAGCGTGAAAGCGTGCGGGCCAAACTGCGGCTGATGGTGAAGCGGATTTTGCGCAAGTACAAATATCCGCCGGATTTGCAGGATGCTGCGGTAGAGCTGGTGCTGCAACAGGCGCAGGTGATGGGGGAGAGTTGGGCTGTGTAGGTATTGACGTGCAGGGGTCAGAGCCAGCGTCGGGCTACTCAACTGAATTGGCTTTCAGCTAATGGTCCTTGACAAGGGTCGTATGGTCGGGCTATGCGCAATGCAGGCTTGGGAATCTTGTCCCAATCCTGTCCCACTAACCCAAGGAATTTGGGACAAGTGAACTAGAAATACAAACGCATCAATGTCGAGGTTTTAGGGGTCTGTACGAGGAGAATCACCCGAAGCCCTGACAGCCGCACAAATTGCCCTGCTCACCATTTACGACATGTGCAAAGCGGTGGACCGCGGCATGATGATCACCGATGTGAAGGTGCTGGAAAAGCACGGCGGCAAGTCGGGGAGTTTTGTCAGCCCTTAAACCTAAAAACAGCAGTTGACCGCTAGGCAAGCCCTCACAGCGCGCAGGCACACGCTTTTTTCACTTTCAGCCCCTCTACCTTAGTGTGACGACGCCATGCACCCGATGGCACCATGCCCGGCGCGCGCAGCCGCGTTGCTCATTCTTGCGGGCAGGAGCACGCAGCGGCGTCACGCCTTGCTGCACACAGCTGGCGCGGCACACTCAGGTGCATCCAAC
>JBBAPP010000220.1:0-3737 GCA_040400775.1 Polaromonas sp.
AATCAACATGAAGCTTTTCAAGTGTCTGGCCATCAACTTGGCCATCTGCGGATTTATGTTCGCCATGCCTGCTGCTGCGCAAACCAAGTCACATTTGCAATCAGTGCTGGAGCGCGGCACGCTGCGCGTCGGTACCACTGGCGACTTCAACCCGATGTCGATCAAAGACACCGCCACCAACAGTTACAAGGGTTTTGATATTGAAGCCATGGAGCAACTGGCCAAAGACATGGGCGTCAAGGTCGAGTTTGTACCTACTGAATGGGCTACGCTGATTGCCGGACTGACATCCGACCGCTATGATATTTTTGCGGGCGGCTCGTCACTGACCATGGCACGCGCGAAAACGGTCGCTTTCACCATGCCTTACATTGAAGCAGGTACGGTGCCACTGGTGCTTAAAACCAATGCAGCCAAAGTCAAAACCTGGGCTGACCTGAACAAAAAAGGCACCACTGTTGCAGTGTTGCTGGGTACGGTGTTTGAAGAGCAGGCCAAAGCCGTATTCCCACTGGCGACGGTCAAAAGCATTGAAAAGCCCGCCAATGGCTATCAGGAAGTGTTGGCCGGCCGTGCCATGGCCACCATCACCAGCAACATCGAAGCCGCTACCTTGATGGCCACCTATCCCACGCTGACCACAGTGGTAGGTGCCGAGCCGCGCAACAAGCGCCCGTTTGCTTACCCCATCGCACAAAACGACCCCACCTGGACGACTTTTCTAAACAACTGGGTGGCGCTGAAAACCTCTGAAGGCTACTTCAAGGCATTAGAGGCCAAGTGGCTTGCTGCGAAGTAAGTTCTTCAACCCAGCAGGCTGTTGCCTGACGGCAGCGGTGCTGTTGTTGCTAGGCGGCTGCGCCAGCAACTCCAGCTACACCTGGGGCTGGTACGTTTTTAACCCGGCCCTGCCCAAGGGCTTGAGCAACATCGCGTTTTTAATCAGCGGCGTCGGCATGACGCTGGCCTTGTCGGTCACGGCTATTTTGATCTCGGTCATGATGGGTTTGCTGCTGGCTGTCTCACTGTTGTCGCCCTACAAGGCACTGCGCTGGTCAGCACGCACCTATGTCGAATGCTTTCGCGCCATTCCGCTGCTGGTGCTGCTGCTGTGGGTGTACTACGGGCTGCCGGTAGTGAGTGGTTTGCAGTTTGGCGCTTTTGCTGCGGGCGTGATGTCGCTGGCATTATCGGATGCGGCATTTGAGGCCGAGGTGTTTCGCGCAGGCTTGCAGTCAGTGGCCAAGGGCCAGCGCGAAGCCGCTGAAACGCTGGGTTTGTCGCGCTGGTCAACGCTCCGGTATGTGGTGTTTCCGCAAGCGATTCGCACCATCTTGCCGGCTTTAGGCAACCAGTTTGTGTATGTGCTCAAAATGAGCTCGCTGGTGTCGGTGATTGGCCTGCAGGAGTTCACCCGCCGCGCCAATGAGCTCAATGTGACCGAATACCGTCCACTGGAAATCTACACGTTCTTGGTATTTGAATACCTGCTGCTGATCTTGCTGGCATCGTGGGGAGTGCGCAGACTAGAGCGCAAACTGGCGCAGTCGCAGCACTGATTTTTTACCTGCGCAACGCGTCAGTGGTGGAGAATGCGCCCCAAAAACTCTTTGCAGCGCGCTGTTTCCGGCGATCTAAAAAAAGCCTCTGGCGCAGCGCTTTCAACAATCCGCCCGTGGTCCATAAAAATCACTTTGTCGGCCGCGCGGCGCGCAAATCCCATCTCGTGTGTGACGCAAATCATCGTCATGCCGTCCCTGGCCAGGTCTTCCATCACCTGCAACACCTCCATGATCATTTCTGGGTCCAGCGCCGAAGTGGGCTCGTCAAACAGCATGATTTTCGGCCGCATGCAAAGCGACCGCGCAATCGCCACCCGCTGCTGCTGCCCGCCTGACAGCTGGCCGGGGTATTTGTCAGCTTGTCCGGCAATGCCGACCCGCTCCAGGTACTGCATGGCCAGCGCCTTGGTTTCAGCCTTGGGCAGGCCGCGCACTTTCATGGGGGCCAGCATCAGGTTGTCAAGCACCGACAGGTGCGGAAACAAGTTGAACTGCTGAAACACCATGCCTACTTCACGCCGCAATTGCTGCACGCTGGCGCGGTCATCGCTGAGCACCACGCCATCGACCACAATCTCCCCCTGCTGGTGTTTTTCAAGCCGCGCAATACAGCGAATCAAGGTTGACTTGCCCGAGCCCGACGGCCCGCAAATCACCACTTTTTCACCCGCAGCGACTTGCAGGTACACATCATCGAGGGCCCGAAACGTACCAAACCATTTGGACACACCCTGCATGTCAATGATTGGTTTGGCAGTTGCTGGCGCCGAGCGGTGCGCACAATTTTCGGCACTGGAGGTCAGGTTTTCAGTCATCGCCATGGTGATTCCTTAGGTCTGCTTTATTATGCGTTGGTATGCAATTAACCCATGCCACCTGGGGCGAAGTCAGCGCCTATCTGGCCCAGTCCAAAGCCATTATCGTGCCCATCGGTTCGACCGAGCAGCACGGCCCCATCGGCTTGATCGGTACCGATGCCCTGACCGCTGCAGCCGTCGCCCACGGCATTGGCGAGCGTAACGGCGCACTGGTTGGCCCCACCTTGAGCCTGAGCGTGGCGCAGTTCAACCTCGGCTTTCCCGGCACCATCTCATTGCGCGCCAGTACGCTGATGGCGGTTATCAACGACTATGTTTTGTCGCTCAAGCGGCAAGGCTTTGAGCGGTTTTATTTTGTCAATGGCCACGGCGCCAATGTGGCTGTGGCCAAGGCCGCGTTTCAAGACATTTACGCCCAGTGGAGCCTGGGCAACATGGCTGGCCAGCCGCCACGCTGCCGCCTGCGCTGCTGGTGGGACTACCCCCAAGCCGATGCGTTGCGCAAGCAATGGTATGGCGCGGGCGAAGGCATGCATGCCACCCCCAGCGAGATTGCCATCACCCTGCATCTGTTGCCAGGCTCTGACAGAAAAGCGTCACCTCAAGCGCTTGCCGCGCCAGCCCAACTCCCCGCCGCCTTTTTACGCGACCACGGCGGCGACAACCACTGGGACGCACAAACCCACCAGGCGGCTTTTCCGGATGGCCGGGTGGGGTCTGATTCCGCCTTGGCTACAGCCGAGCAAGGCCAGCAATTGCTCGCAGCTGCGATTGCAGGCGGCTGCGACGACTTTGCCGCATTTGTGATGGAAACATGATAAAACACCGCTCATGACCCCACCCTCCAACCACACCCCCCTGTTGCACCCGGACTGGCAGACGATTGAAAAAGTCTCTCTCCAAGACTTCTCCGCCGCAGACTGGTCGACGCTGAACACCCAGCGCGCCGTGTACTACCAGCAAGAGCAAGCCCGCCAGGTGCTGCGCATGCTGGCCGCGTCTGAGCATGACACGAGCTTTGGCTATCTGGTCAACAACTACCGGCATTCACTGCAATCAGCCACCATGGCCTTGCGTGATGGTCTGGGCGAAGAAGACGTGGTGGTATGCCTGCTGCATGACATTGGTTTTATTGCCTGCCCATCCACCCACGGTGAGTTTGCAGCCGAGCTGCTGGGCAGTTATGTGTCTGACCGCAACTACTGGATGCTGCAACGCCACGGCACGTTTCAAAACATTCACTCGCCCAACCTGCCAGGCGTGAATATGCACGAGCGCGAACGTTGGCGCGGCCACCCCCACTTTGACTGGGCCGCCACCTTTGTCGACAAGTACGACCAGGCCGCATGCGACCCCA
>JBBAPP010000221.1:0-3729 GCA_040400775.1 Polaromonas sp.
TTTAAGACAACAACTAATCTGGTTTCAAGGAAAGTCACGCAAGTTTTTGATATTGCATGACTTTTTCGTTTTGTATACACTCTGCCTATGCTTTTTAGTGCAATTTCAAGCAAGGCTCTCCACAATGCTTCATCAGACAATCCATCGCGCCTTCAAAGTCTTTGGATTTTTGGCTCTTTTCGCTGCCTTGGCTGTGTCCTTGGCCAGTGCTGCAACAGCAGAACAACAAACGGTTAAAAAGCAGCAGCTTACAAAGGCTGCTGCATCGAAAAAAGTCGTCACAAGCCGCAAGCCAACACGTGCTACTTCGGGCGTCAAGCGCAAACCTATTATTCGCGCCTCTGCACCGCCCCGTCCGTCATACGGACAGATCGCCGGCCTGCACAGTGCGCAAGATGTGCTGGATCTGAAATCCAGCGTGGCTTTGGTGATTGATCAGGACACACGCGAAGTCTTGTTCCGTAAAAACGACCATGCGGTGTTGCCGATTGCGTCGTTGACCAAGCTCATGACAGGTGTGATCATTACCAGTGCCAAACTGCCGATGGACGAAATGATCACTCTCACACAAGACGATGTAGACACTGAAAAAGGCAGCAGCTCACGCCTCAAAGTGGGCACGTCCTTGACACGCGGTGAAATGTTGCACCTGGCGTTGATGTCCAGTGAAAACCGCGCGGCTAACGCGCTTGGTCGTACTTATCCGGGCGGTATGGCCGTGTTTGTCGGCCTGATGAACGACAAAGCTAAATTGCTGAATATGTCTGATACGCGTTATGTTGAGCCAACCGGCTTGTCAAGCCGCAACCAGTCCAGCGCACAAGACTTAGCCGTACTCGTTGGTGCGGCACATGCGGATCCCGTGTTGCGCGAAATGTCGACATCCACTGGCTACCAAGTCGCTGTGGGCAAGCGTACGCTGCAATACAACAACACCAACCGCTTGATTAAAAATCCTGACTGGGAGATTGGCCTGCAAAAAACCGGTTATATCTCTGAAGCGGGTCAGTGCCTGGTCATGCAAACCAAAATTGCGGGTCGCAAATTGATCATGGTGTTTTTAGATTCTGCGGGCAAACTGAGCCGCCTAGGTGACGCAGAGCGCGTGCGCCGCTGGGTAGAAGCCAATCCTGCCGTCAACCCTGTGGCTGCTGAGCGTAAGGCGACTATCAGTGCTACCGGCAAACAAGCCATTATGTAAATAAGACTGCATTCAGCATGTCATTTGCTACATTTTGTATAGCTTATATTGCCCGTATTTATTGCGCTAAATCTTGTTTTACTTTATTTTATAGCCCAAGTCTTTTGAAATCTCACTGGCTGTGGCCTGAAGTTTGGTCAACCAGTTCTCCTCCATTCTGTCGGCTGGCGCTGAAATAGACAAGCCCGCCACCAGCGAGTTCTGGTCATCGTAAATACCAGCTGCCATGCAGCGCACACCCAGCTCCAGCTCCTCGTTGTCTCTTGCAATGCCGTATTGCCGCGCTTTTGACAGCTCGCGTTCAAGAATCGGCATCTGCGTGATCGAGTTGCGCGTTTGTCCGGCCAGGCCAGTGCGCGTAGCGTAAGCGCGCAGGCGCTGCGGGTCGTCAAAAGCTAAAAATAGTTTGCCTACCGACGTTAAATGCAGCGGCGCCCGCCCACCAATAGCGCGTACCACCTGCATGCCTGATCGCTCGCTGTAGGCCCGCTCCACGTAGATGATTTCATCACCCTGGCGCACGCTCAGGTTAACCGGTTGCTGGGTCAGCTTGTGCAGCTCACGCATGGGTGCCAAGGCAGCGTCACGCACGTTCAGCCGTGCTTTGACCATGTTGCCCAGCTCCAGAAGGCGCATGCCCAGCCGGTAATTGCCAGCGGCGGGGCGGTCGACAAACCGGCCGGTTGCCAAGTCATTCAAAATACGGTGTGCGGTAGAGGCGTGCAGGCCAGACTTTTCGCTGATTTCTTTCAGCGACATGGCCTCTTCGCGGTTGGCCAAAATGTCCAGCAGGCTGAAGATGCGTTCAATCACCTGAACCGTGGGTTTTACAGGCGTACTACTTTGTGGCTTGGTCATGCACAAATTTTACGCTATGAAATTTTCTGCAGTTCCATGCCCGGCAAATTGGGGCTAGCTGGTCGCCTTTTGCCATTCGCCGTCAACCCGCAGTTCATGCGGTTTGAAGGCCGCTTTGTAGCTCATTTTGCGGCTTTCAGCGATCCAGTAACCCAGGTAAACATAGGGTAGGTTCAGCTTGGCGGCTTGCTCAATTTGCCACAGCACGCCGTAGCTGCCATAGCTGTTTTTACGGCCTGCCGCATCGGGCTCGTAAAAAGTATAGACGGCTGAAATGCCATCTTCCAACACGTCTAGTATCGACACCATTTTGAGCGCCCCCACCTCACCGTTGGGTAGACTTTCGCGGAACTCCACCAGCCGCGAATTTACCCGGCTTTGTAGTAAGAACTGTGTGTACTGGTCAATGCTGTCGTGGTCCATACCGCCACCCGCGTGGCGGCCGTTTTGGTAGCGCAAATACAGCTGGTAATGCTCAGACATAAAGCACAGATTGAGCACCCGTACAGACAGATTTTTGTGCTTGGCCAACGCCCGACGCTGGCTTTTGTTGGCGGCAAAAGTTTGTACGGGTACGCGCAATGGTACGCAGGCCAGGCAGCCATCGCAATACGGCCGATAAGTAAACATGCCACTGCGTCTAAAGCCATTAGCTACCAGCTCAGAATAAGCATCGTTGTGAATCAAATGGCTTGGCGTGGCGACTTGGCTGCGAGCCTGCCTGCCCGGCAAATAGCTGCACGGGTACGGGGCAGTGGCGTAAAACTGCAAGGTTTGCAGCGGCAGGTCTTTGAGCTGCGTCACGGTGTGGGTATCGTCTTTAAAAGCGTTAATTGATTCCAGTATACGGGGTCAAACTGCCACGTGGGTGCAGGCTGCGTGATGGTTTGCGCCAGGTGTAAAGTGAACGCATCTCGGCTATTTTCTTCAGCACCCAACGATGCCAGATGCCCCGTGTTTTGCTGGCAGTCAATCATGGTGATCTCATGTGCTCGGCAAAAAGCCACCAGCGCAGATAGCGCAATTTTTGATGCGTTGGTCACATTCGCAAACATTGACTCACCAAACACCATGCCGCCCAAATTCACACAATACAAACCGCCCACCAGCTCACCATCTACCCAGGTTTCAACGCTGTGCGCGTGGCCTGCATCATGCAGTGCACAGTAGGCAACAATCATTTCGGGCAGTATCCACGTGCCCGGCTGGCCGTCACGCGGTTTGCTGGCACAGGCGTTGATGACCGCTGCAAAAGCTGTGTCAAACCGAATCTCACAAGCCGGTTGATTTAAAAAATGCTGAAGGCTTTTGCGCAATGACCGATGCAGTTTGAACTGCCGCGTGTTGAGTACCATACGCGGGTCAGGGCTCCACCACAGCGTGGGCTGGCCTTCACTGAACCACGGGAAAATACCCTGGCTGTAGGCCTGCTTCAATGTAGCCACGTCCAGCGCAGCGCCCGCCGCCAGCAAGCCAGGCGCAGGGTCGCTTGACCCCCATGCGCGGCTAACGGGCGGGAATTCTTCACCAGCATCAAGCCATGGCAGGGGACGTTGCAGTTTTTTCATGAAAAGCCAAAAACCACAGTTTAATAGGACGCTATAATATGAGGCTGTATTCCTCGATAGCTCAGTTGGTAGAGCGCCGGACTGTTAATCCGTAGGTCCCTG
>JBBAPP010000222.1:0-1259 GCA_040400775.1 Polaromonas sp.
ACATGCAGCCAGTCACCAGACGCGATCACCTTTCGACCGTGAGAACGCCGCTCGGCTACCTCATAAATCAAACACACCAACTCCAGCCCAGCGCAGGACAGCCCCACTTCCCGCCGCTCATACTCGCCCGTCTGCTGCGGCCAAACCTCCTCAATTTCATCCAGCTGGCGCTCAAGCTCAGGGCTGATTTGGTAGACCTCGCCGTGCACCCACTGCGCACCGCCGAGCCGTACGCCCGGGTAACTGCCCAGGCTGTACAGCGTGCCGCAGATTTGGCTATTACCAATAAAAAGGGGCGCTGGATACAGGCGATTGATGTCACGCGCTTGCCCCTTGCGCAGGGTGCCGTAAACAAAAACGTGGCGATAAAGTGGCGCCGATGGTGTGTCGGTTATCGTAGGCTGCATGAACCGAATTGTGGCGTATGCCTGTCTTGCCTTGAGCATGTCCCTGGTGGGCAGCTACGTTGCCTTGTCTAAACCACTGGTGGTCGCCCTGCCAGTTTTTCTGCTTGCCTGGCTGCGCTTTGGCATTGGTGGTGCGGCGATGCTGCATTGGCTGAAAAAGCCTGCCAACGAAGTGCCGATGACGCCCCAGACCAAACGCTTGCTGTTTTTAGAGTCGTTTTTAGGCAACTTTTTGTTCTCTATCTGCATGCTGTTTGGCATGAGCATGACCAGTGCGGTGGCTGCTGGTGTGGTGATGGCAACGATTCCGGCTGCAGTGGCCTTGATGAGCTGGACGTTTCTAAAAGAACGAATTGGCCTGCGTACCTGGGCTGCAGTGGTCTGCGCCGTAGTGGGCGTGACACTGGTATCACTATCAAAACAGGAGCATATTACACCCGATTCCATTGGTCTAGAGCTCAATTTTACACCTAAAAACAATATATTGGGGACTTTTTTACTGCTTGGCGCGGTGTTTTGCGAAGCAGCGTACGCCGTGATCGGCAAAAAGCTGGTGGGTGCGCTCAGCCCCAAGCGCATCACCGCGCTGATCAACTTGTGGGGCTTTTTACTTGTCACGCCGATGGGGCTGTGGGCGGCTTGGCGGTTTGACTTTGCCAGCGTGAGCACGCCCAGTTGGCTGCTGCTGGTTTTTTATTCACTGGCCGCCAGTGTCTGGACAGTGTGGCTGTGGATGACGGGGCTCAAAACCATACCAGCAGCTAAGGCAGGCGTGTTCACGGTTTTTTTACCCGTTAGCGCTGCGGCGGTGGGTGTGGTGTTTTTAGGCGAAAGCTTGGGGCCCGTGCAGGC
>JBBAPP010000222.1:1359-3713 GCA_040400775.1 Polaromonas sp.
TTTGGCGCGGTAATAAAACGCCAGCGGTACAAGAATCAACACAATCATGACCACCGAGAGCGCCGCAGCACGCGGCCAGTTGTTGCTGCTGAACATTTCGTCCCAGACCACGCGGCCAATCATGATGTTTTCGGCGCCGCCCAAAAGCGATGGAATCACAAACTCACCCACTGCCGGAATAAACACCAGCATGCAACCGGCCACAATACCGGCTTTGCTCAGTGGCACGGTGATCAGAAAAAATGCATTGAAACTGCTCGCACCCAGGTCGTGAGCAGCCTCCAGCAAGCGCAAGTCCATTTTTACCAATGTTGCGTAGAGCGGCAAAATCATGAAGGGCAAATACACATAGGTCATGCCGACCAGCATCGAGACATCGGTGTACAACATCACCATCGGTTGTTGGATGACACCCAGCCATAGCAACAGATTATTCAGCACCCCTTGGTCAGCCAAAATACCTTTCCACGCCGCGATACGCAGTAAAAACGATGTCCAAAACGGCAGCATAACCAGCATCAACAGCGCGGGACGAACTGACGCATGGCAGCGCGCCAAGAAGTAGGCAAACGGGTAGCCAATGAACAGGCACAGCAGCGTGGTCAGCGCCGCGTATTTCAGCGAGGTTTGGTAGGCCTCCACGTAGATGGTTGGGCCATCCACACCATCGCTAAAAATAGCGATGTAGTTTTTAAACTCCAGCATCAAGCGCCAGGCATCACCCGAGGTCTCGATCAATGGCGCAAACGGGTCAACGCCGTTACCCACGTCTGTCACGCTGATGCGCAGCAAAATCAAAAATGGCAGTACAAAAAACAGCAGCAACCAGACGTAAGGCACACCAATGACAAAGCGCCTGCCAAGTGAGAACTGCGCTTTCATGACTACTGTGTCAGCACCACAGGCGCTGTCTCGTCAAACCAGAAAAACACCGCGTCGTTCCAGGTGATGCCTGCGCTGTCATAGCGCGAGGTGTTGGCCTCAAGAATTTTGACGCTGGTACCACCAGCTACTTCAACCATGAAGGTGTTGTAGCTGCCAAAGTAGGCGATTTCTTTGACTGTGCCAGTGAAAAGATTGGCCGATACAGCTGGCCTGTCTTTTGAAATGGTGATTTTTTCAGGCCGAATCGCCACGGCGCAGGCCATACCTTTTGTACCACTGATACCGTGCCCCACCTTCACCATGCCGTGCGCAGTTTTTACCTCGCAGCGGTCTACAGCATCAACTTCAAGCGAGCCTTCCCACAAATTGACGTTGCCAATAAAGTCGGCCACAAAGCGGCAATTCGGATATTCGTAAATCTCCTTGGGTGTACCAACTTGCAGCACGCGGCCTTGGCTCATCACCGCAATTCGGGTAGCCATGGCCATGGCCTCATCTTGGTCGTGCGTCACCATCACGCAGGTCACGCCGACAGATTCCAAAATATTCACCAACTCAAACTGGGTACGCTGACGCAGCTTTTTGTCCAGCGCGCCCAGCGGCTCATCGAGCAACAGCAGTTGCGGCTTTTTGGCCAGACTGCGCGCCAGCGCCACGCGCTGCTGCTGACCACCTGAAAGCTGGTGCGGCTTGCGTTTGGCAAAGTCTTGCAATTGCACCAAGCGCAACATATCGTCAACACGCTGATCGATTTGCGCTTTGGGCATGCCTTCACGCTTCAAGCCGAAAGCAATATTGTCCCAGACACTCAGGTGTGGAAACAGCGCATACGACTGAAACATCATGTTGATGGGTCGCTCATAAGGCGGCATCGCGGCAATGTCGTTGCCGGCCAGCGTGATGCGACCCGATGTCGGTGTTTCAAACCCAGCCAGCATTCGCAGCAGCGTTGACTTGCCGCAGCCTGAGCTGCCCAACAGCGCAAAAATCTCGCCCTTGTGGATGCTCAGCGAGACCTTATCAACGGCAGCTACGCCGTCAAAGCGCTTGACCAACTGGTCCGTTTGCAAATAGGCGACGCCTAAAGACATAAAGACTCAACTGCCTTTTTTAAACAGCGTGAACACCTGGCTCAGGGACTGGCGCGCTTCATTGTTGAAGCTGTTAGGCGCTACCATTTTTTGCAGCTGGGCAGCATCGGGGAATACCGCCGAATCTTTGGCAATGTCTGGCTTGACATGGGCCAGACTGGCCTGGTTGGCGGTGGCATAACCCAGCTCGTTGGTTAGTGCGGCTGACACCTCAGGTTTTAAAAAGTAGTTAATAAAGGCGTGGGCGTTGTTTGGGCGTTTGGCGTCTTTGGGAATCGCCAGATTGTCAAAAAAAATCAAGCCGCCGGTTGACGGCAACAGGGTTTGAATATCGTTACCGTTTTTATTTTCAATAGCGCGGGCGCGCGCAATGTTGAT
>JBBAPP010000223.1:0-3712 GCA_040400775.1 Polaromonas sp.
CGGTTTTAACCAATGTGTTGAAAGCATTGACGTCGAGTGGTTTGGGGTTCTTTTTATCGCGGCCCATGGTCCAGGGGCCAATCAGCGCGGGCTCGGGTTCGCCGTCTTTGATCATGGCGACTGCCCAGCCGTCATCGTCTTCGTTTTTCAGCACCTTGGCAGTCCAGCCATCGGCCACCCACAATCTGGGCTCTTTGATCTCAAGCACGTCATCCATACAGTTACAGCCCCAAATCGCTCAGGCCCGGGTGGTCATCCGGTCTGCGGCCCAGAGGCCAAAAGTATTTGCGGTCTTCGGCCTTGATCGGCAGATCATTGATGCTGGCGTGGCGCACAGCCATCAGGCCGTTGTTGTCAAACTCCCAGTTTTCATTGCCATACGAGCGAAACCAGTCGCCTGCGTCGTCATGCCATTCGTAGGCAAAGCGGACTGCAATCCGGTGGCTGCTGAAGGCCCATATTTCTTTGATCAGGCGGTAGTCCAGCTCGCGCTTCCATTTACGGGCCAAGAGGCCTGTAATCTCGTCGCGCCCAGTGACAAATTCAGCCCGGTTGCGCCACTGGCTGCCTGCGGTGTAGGCCATTGCCACTTTTTGCGGATCACGGTTGTTCCAGCCGTCTTCAGCAGCGCGTACTTTTTGTACCGCGGTTTCAAAAGTGAAAGGCGGCAAGGGGGGCCTAGATTCCATGCAAGCTCCTGGACGACTGGGTTAAGAAAAATGTAAGGGCATTATCATGCTGATGCTATGAACGCTGAACACAACCAACGCTTGACCCGCATCACGTCCGGTACGCCTTGCGGCCAGCTGCTGCGCCAATATTGGCAACCTGCAGCATTGGTTGATGAATTCAACCCCGTATTTGACCCACGCATGGCACAGCGGCCAGTCAAAGCCGTCAAGCTACTGGGGCAAGACTTGGTGCTATTTAAAGATGCCTGCAATGGATGGGGCTTGCTAGACCGCGACTGCGCCCACCGGGGGGCTGATTTGTCCTTCGGTAGACTTGAAGCAGCGGCCCAAGGAGGCGGTTTGCGCTGCCCTTTTCATGGCTGGAAGTTTGCGCCCGATGGCCGTTGCCTGGAAACACCCGCCGAGCCCGCTGGCAGCAAACTGTGCGACCGTATCAAGCAGCGCAGCTACCCAGTCATTGAAAAAAGTGGTGTGCTGTTTGCATGGCTGGGTGACGAGGGCAGCACGCCGCCGCCCTTCCCCGAGTTTGACTGCTTCAAAGCCCCCAGCAGCCACAGCTTTGCCTTCAAAGGCTTGTGGAACGCCAACTGGCTGCAAGCTTTTGAAGTCGGCATTGACCCAGCGCACCCCTCGTATTTGCACCGCTTTTTGCAAGACGAAGCGCTGCAAAATATTGGCAGCAACGCGGCAGGCAAGCAGTTTCGCAGTCCGGCGGCAGGCACTGCGGATGGCGAACAATGGCCGATGACGCGCATCATGCGCGAGTTTGCCAAACCGGAGATCAGCTTTGTTGACAAACCCTGGGGCATGCAGCTCACCGCACTTCGCCACATGACAGACCAGCTGACGCATGTGCGCGTCACGCAGGCCATCTTTCCGGCGACATTTGTGATTCCACTATCAGAAACCATGACGATCACACAAATGCATGTGCCGGTGGACGACACGCACACCTACTGGGTGAGCTTTTTCACCAGCTTTGCCGGCCCGCTCGACAAGGAGGCCATGCGCGCGCAACGCGCGGCCTTCATCACGCTGCCTGACTACATCCCCAAAGCAGGTCGCCACAACAACTGGGGCTTTGACGCAGACGAGCAATTGGGCACCACCTACCTGGGCATGGGCGAAGAAGACATCAATGTGCATGACCAATGGGCGGTTGAAAGCATGGGCGCTATTGCTGACCGAACCCGTGAGCATTTGGGCACCACAGACAAAGCCATCATGGCCAATCGGCGCGGACTGCTCAAGGCGATTGACACGGTGCAAAACGGCGGTGCTGCGCCGGGTATAGCGGATGCTGCGCAAGCCGCCCACATGACCGGACCAGACACGGTAGACGGCATTGCCCCGGCAATTGATTGGCAAAGCTGGTGGCAATCAACCGCCGACGCCAAGCGTAGGCAAGCACCCTGGTCATGACAAGTTTTGCCGAACAATGCGGCATACACGACGCAACACGCCAAGCGCTGCTTGCGCGCACCGCCAAGCTGATTCAAGCCAGCGGCGTTGAGCTGGTGCGCTTTGCCTGGTGCGACATGCACGGCATGTTGCGAGGCAAAACACTGGTAGCCGCTGCGGCCGTCAAGGCGATGCTGAATGGCGTGGGCATGGTCAGCAGCTTGCTGCTCAAAGACAGCGCTGACCGTACCGCTTATAAAGTATTTGAAGAAAAATTAGATCCAAAGAGCGCGCTGGCTTTGCCCGGCTTTGAATTTGCTGGCAACCTGATGCTGCTGGCCGACCCTGCCAGTTACCAGCCATTGCCATGGGTGCATAAAACCGGCTGGGTGCAATGCCAAGCTTGGCATACAAACGGTCAAGCCGTTGAATTCGACACGCGCCGAGTGCTGCAAAGAGCGTTGGCACGCTTGGCAGATGCAGGCTACGGCATGACCTGTGGCCTAGAGGTCGAGTTTCATATTTATAAAATTAAAGGCGACGTAGCCAACCACCAACTTGACCCGATGCAAGCCGACTGGCCCGGCCCAGCGCCAGATGTGTCGATGATTCACCCCGGCTACCACATGCTGTCTGAGCAGTGGGCAGATATGAGTGATGCGCCGTTACGCATCGTGCAGCAGACTGCGCAGGCACTTGGCTTGCCGCTGCTGTCGCTTGAAATTGAACTCGGCCCCAGCCAGGTCGAAGCCGTGTTTGAAGCCAGTAACGCCTTAAAAGCCGCTGACAACATGCTGCTGTTCAGAAGCGCCGTGAAGCAGGCACTGCGGCGGGCGGGCTACCACGCTACGTTCATGTGCAGGCCACCTTTGCCAAGCATCATGTCCAGCGGCTGGCATTTGCATCAATCACTGACCGATATCCATACTGGCGCCCCTGTGTTCATGAGGACCAGCCCTGAACATGGCAGTACCGCACAACACGCAGGCCATATCCTGAGCGAGCTGGGGCAGCATTACTTGGCAGGCCTGTTGGTGCATGCTCACGCGGCCAGCCCATTTTGCACCAGCACTGTCAATGGCTACAGCCGCTTTCGGCCAGATTCCCTGGCACCGCAATCCGCTGTGTGGGGGCGCGACAACCGCGGCGCGATGCTGCGGGTGATTGGTGGTGAAAACGATAAAGCTACGCGCATTGAAAACCGCATCGGCGAGCCAGCAGCCAACCCCTACCTTTACATGGCCGCGCAAATTTATGCAGGGCTGGACGGCATTCAACACCGGATGCGTCCACCATTGGCCACCACTGCGCCCTATGCAACAGCTGATACGCAACTGCCACGCAGCTTGGAGCAGGCACTTGAGATGTTGAACAACGACGCTGGCTTCGCTGCTGATTTCGGCATTGATTTCGTTCGTTACTACACCCGTGTCAAGCAGTCTGAAATCGCCCGTTATGCATTGGCAGAAGACAAAGACGAGTGGCAGCGGCGTGAATACTTTGGCCGCATTTAACCTAGAAAAAGCAGTTGACCGCTCGCAACCCTTTCGCAGACCGCATGAAGGTTCAGCTTTTGAGCGTAGCTGGCGATCTCCCCTTGGGTGACAACGCTATGCACC
>JBBAPP010000224.1:0-3671 GCA_040400775.1 Polaromonas sp.
CTGCACAGCCGCATGCACCTGATTCCAGACGGCGGTGCACCCGTGGTCGTACTGCCCAGCTACAACGGTGCCCGCAAACTGCCACTGCTGACGCCGTTGCTAGCCTTGCTGCTGGCACGTGAAGGTTTGGCGGTGTTGATTCACGGCACGCCGACTGAAAACAGCCGTATTTTTGTATCAGAAGTGCTTGAAGCCCTTCAAATACATGCGCAAGCAGCTATTCAATCTATAGCGACTGGCAGAGTGGTTTACGTCCCCACAGAAATGCTGTGCCCTTCCCTGAAGCGCCTGCTGGATGTGCGCCGTGTTGTCGGCCTGCGCAACCCGGCGCACAGCCTGGTCAAGCTGATGAACCCGTGCGCAAGCAAAGCACTGGTCGTCAGCAGTTACACGCACCCTGAATACGCGGTGTCGATGGCGCAAACCTTTGAACTGACGCATACCAACGCCCTGCTGCTGCGCGGTACTGAGGGCGAAGTGGTGGCTGACGCGCGCCGCATGCCGCAAATGGACGCCTTCATCAACGGCCAGCGGCAACGGCTGCAAGAAGCGCAAGCTGGCACGCTGGGCAGCTTGCCTGACTTGCCCAAAACAACCGATGCTGCCAGCACAGCGGCGTATATTCAATCGGTGATGGCGGGTCAACAAACCGTACCCGCATCGATTGCCATGCAGGTGGAACACATCTTGCATCTTGTGAAACAACTATGAAAGCAAGTGCGCAGCTAAGTTTGCCCTTACGCCCTCCCCTTTCGGGGGAGCGCGGGGTGGTGGCCAATGCAGAAAAGATGTTGCCATTGCGCGCGCCTGTATCCCAGCCTCACGTGTCGACGCGTGACGCGCCGACTCTTCAACCCCGCAGGGGGAATAATCTATACAAAACGCATGACCTATCTATGAAAAACAATACCCACTCAGGCACGTGCATCCTTGTAGGCGCAGGGCCTGGCGACCCAGAATTGCTGACGCTCAAAGCACTCAAAGCGATTCAAGCCGCAACGGTGCTGTTTATTGACGACCTGGTCAACCCCGACATCGTCGCTTTTGCCTCGCCCAGCGCACGCATTGTGTACGTTGGCAAGCGCGGCGGCTGCAAGTCCACACCGCAAGCCTTCATTGAAAAGCTAATGGTCATGGCTGTCAAAGAAGGCGACAAGGTGGTGCGCCTCAAAGGCGGTGACCCGTTTATTTTTGGTCGGGGCGGTGAAGAAATTGATGCCCTGCGCGCTGCGGGCATTGAGGTCAGCGTCATCAATGGCATCACGTCCGGCCTGGCGGCCCTCACATCATTGAACGTGCCGTTGACCCACCGCGACCATGCGCATGGCGTGGTGTTTGTGACAGGACACGCCAAGCCCGGCGATGCTGGCACCAATTGGGCGCTGCTGGCATCAACCGCCGCTGAGGCCAAGTTGACGCTGGTGATTTACATGGGCGTGACGGGCTCGGAGCAGATTCAAAACGCGTTGTTGCTAGGCTTGAGCGCCAGCACGCCAGTCGCCATCATTCAAAACGCCAGCCTGCCGACCCAGCGCCACGCCGTGGCCACGCTGGGCAGCCTGCGCACCACCATTGAGCATGAAGGTTTGCAAAGCCCGAGCGTGATTGTGGTCGGTGATGTTTTGCAGGGCCTGGCTGCCGTATCAAACAACCCGGCCAGCCGGCAAAAACAAGCCTGAAAATTTACCGTTGCGGAATGCGGTGCCGCGCAATATGCGGCCCGCCATCGTTCATCTCGGCCGGCCTAAGCGCTGCATGCTTGGTCACCCGCCCGGCCATGCGCTTGCGCCACATCCTGAATGATGACGCCTTCATCTCGCTGCGCATCAGCGCAATAACAGCCGATTCATTCAAGCCAAACTGAAGCTTAATCGCTTCAAACGTGGTGCGGTCTTCCCACGCCATTTCGATAATGCGGGAGATGTCGGCGGGGCTCAGATCGATGGTCATGGTTTGAGGTTACACCAACGCAGCTTGCAACATCTAAAATAGGATTTCGTTCCGCGCGTATTTTGCTATTTATTTAGTAGCTTTTATCGCTCGTATTTATTGGTCTAGAGGCTTATTTGACACATTTTTTTGATGCTGTAGTGGTCGGTGCAGGCGCCGCAGGCCTGTTTTGTGCCGCCATCGCTGGCCAGCGTGGGCTGAAGGTGCTGGTGATTGACCACAGCGAGAAAGTCGCCGAGAAAATCCGCATTTCAGGCGGTGGGCGCTGCAACTTCACCAACCGGGAGGTGTCACCGGCAAATTTTTTGAGCGACAACCCACACTTTTGCCGCTCGGCCCTGGCCGGTTACACGCCTCAAGACTTCATCGCCCTGCTGCAAAAGTACGCCGTGCCGTTTCATGAAAAGCACAAAGGTCAGCTGTTTTGTGACCGATCGGCTGAAGACATCATCAACCTGCTGCTGGCGGAATGCGCAGCGGGCCAGGTAGAGCGCTGGCAGCCTTGCAGCGTTAAAAAAGTAGCAGATTTAGGTATAAAAATTGACGCCAACCCAATGAATACGGGCTCAAATAGCTATCAAATTGATACTGATTGTGGCATTGTTGAAACGCCACAAATCGTGATAGCCACGGGTGGCTTGTCGATTCCCAAGATTGGCGCAACGGATTTTGGCTACCGCATCGCCCAGCAGTTTGGGCTGCGCATGGTTGAGCCCCGAGCGGCACTGGTCCCGCTGACCTTTGACGGCGACGCTTGGCAGCCTTTTGCGCAACTGGCAGGTTTGGCGCTGCCCGTGCAGATTGAAACCGGCGCGCTTGATGCCACCCCCAAACAACGCAAAAAAGCGACCGTTTTTAGCGAAGACCTGCTCTTCACCCACAAAGGCCTGAGCGGCCCCGCGGTGCTGCAAATATCCAGCTTTTGGCGTGAAGGCCACAAGCTGCGCGTTAACCTGGCACCCGGCCAAGACTTGAACCAAATACTCTTAAAAGCCAAAACCAGCTCCAAAAAATACATCGCCAACGAGCTGGCCAGCGTCGTCCCCAGCCGCCTGGCAGACGCCTGGGCCAGCACCGATGCAACCCTGCAACGCCCGATTTGTGATGCGACTGACAAGGCACTGCTAGGCGTGGCCGAGCGTCTGGCTAACTGGCAAATAAAACCCAACGGCAGCGAAGGCTACAAAAAAGCCGAAGTCACTGCGGGCGGCGTGGACACCCGGGACTTATCGTCACAAACTATGGAGTCCACGCAACCCGGCTTGTATTTCATTGGCGAAGTGGTGGATGTAACCGGCTGGCTCGGCGGGTACAACTTTCAATGGGCTTGGGCCTCTGGATTTGCTTGCGGGAATGCGCTTATTGGTAAATCTCAGTGATGGGTTTGAGTAAGCGCCTCTCAACCCGCCGCGGTCACGCCATGTCTCTTTAAACCCGCAGCGGCCATGCGTATCTACCTCCGCGAATGTCCCCCGCCCATGCACGACCAAGGCCGTGCATGGCCTGTCGCCAGCCTGCCAAGCATCCGCTTCAGCGGATGCGAGGTCTCCTCCTTGACTTCGCTGCGGCAGACACGCCATGCCCGTTGCTATAGTTCTGGCCCGATGATGCATCAATTCCCGTTCGGGTTGAGCCCTTCGACGGGCTCAGGACAGGCTTTGTCGAAACCCTTCGACAAGCTCAGGGCGAACGGTTCATAGTCCATAAGGCCGGATCAATAG
>JBBAPP010000225.1:0-3655 GCA_040400775.1 Polaromonas sp.
TCGGGTGCCGGCAAAGACAGCGTGCTTGAAGGCTTGCGCGCGAATTGGCCATTTTCACAACCCGCTAGTTTTGCGCGGCGCACCATCACCCGACCCGTCAAGCCAGATGATGAACAGCACGAAGCGGTGGATAACGCCCGCTTTGAGCAGCTGTTGGCAGCGCAAGCTTTTGTCATGCACTGGCAGGCGAATGGCTTGTCGTATGGCGTTCGTCGAAGTGAGCTAGACCATCTTAATGCAGGGCACTGGCTATTTGTCAACAGCTCGCGAGCCTACCTGCCGCAGGTACTGCAAGTTTGGCCGCAGGCCACGGTCGTTCACATTGGCGCTTCGCGCGATGTGCTGGCACAGCGCCTGGCACAGCGAGGCCGCGAAACAGAAGATGCTGTGGTCATGCGCTTATCTCGCGAAGTGGCCCTTCATTTACCAGCGAATGTAGTTTCGATTGATAACAACGGCTCTCTGGCTTCAGCTTTGGGCGCGTTGCAGCAAGCGCTCAAAGTACGCGAGCAGGAAGCGTTAACTAGCCGCTGAGCTTGCGCATACATGTTCAGCCATGGACGGGACAAAAGAAGGTCGACAAGCATCAAAGCGCCCGCGCCGGTTTTTTTCTGCCTGCCTCGGGCATGGTGAAGATGGTTTGGTCCCAAGCTTCAATTTTGAGGATTTTCTTCAGCCACCCTTTCATCATCTCGTGCGACTTGTCTGTGGCGGTGGCAATCGTCTGGTAGACCAGCGCATCGCTGGCTGAGTCGTTGGCGCAGTTCATCTGAAACTTGTACAACTCGCGCCGCTCAAAAATAGTACGGCACACTTGGGCTTAAAAGGGGCCAAACCCTGCTGTTTGAGCCCGCTCTATTGGCCGCTGGCCTGATGGGCGGCACTGTTTGCAAGCCACCAAGCCACACAGGCGCGCGCTAACGCTGCGGTGCTGTCAATGCACTGAGCGCGTAAGGGTGAATGCACAGCGTCGAGTGCGAGGGGGGTTTCGGTACAGGCTAACACCACGGCACCTGCACCACGGCTGAGCAGGGCTTGCACGGCTTGCTCAATCAGTCTGCCGCCCTGCACGGCTTGGCCAGCTTTGACGAGCTCTATGCTTGGCAAAACCAGTGCGTCCATCATGTCGTCATCTGGCAGCAGGAGCGTGTAACCCGCGCGCTTGATAGGCGCATCAAAAATTTTGGCCGCCAGCGTAGCGCGGGTGGCGATGATGCCAATGCGCGTGCCCACATCGGCCAAACGGCTTAACTCGCCGATGCTTGCGTCAACGATGCTGATGAACGGCACGCTGCAAGCTTCGAGCAAATCAGCAACCCAAAAATGCGCCGTGTTGCAGGGCATGGCCAACGCGGTTGCACCTGCGGCTATCAGGCGGTCACGACCTTCTAAAAGCTGCGGAAGCGGAGACCGCCCGCCATCCAAAATTGCCGCTGGACGCGGGGCGATGCGGGGGTCTGACTGGATCAGCAGCGGTACATGGTCGGCATCGCCCTTGGAGGGCGTGGCCGCGAGTACCTTGTTGAAAAAATCAACCGTGGCCAGCGGCCCCATGCCGCCTAAAACACCAATCATGCTGGTTGCCCCTTTTACTGTGTCAGTGAACAGCCATCAAGTACCCGCCCGTCATAAAAGCCAAACCCAGGGTGACCAAAAAAATCATTACCACAGGCCGCCAGCCAAGCTGCGTGATTTCTTGCAAAGATGTTTTCAAGCCGACGCCCGCAATGGCCAACACCAAAAAGGCCTGCGACAGCGTAGATGCCCCGGACTGAACCGCGGCCGGCACCCAGCCCGTGCTGTTGACCAGCATCAGCACCACAAACACGACTGTAAACCAGGGCAGCAACGGTGTTTTGGTTGCAGCACTTGCACCTGTCGCATCAGCCATGCGATGCCGCACAACGAGTGATATCACCACCAGCACGGGCATTAAAAACGCCACCCGCATCAGTTTGGTGATGGTCGCCGCGTCGCCTGCTTCGGTCGACAAGCTGTAGCCCGCACCCACCACCTGCGCTACGTCATGGATGGTGGCACCAATGAATTGACCCGCCATCACCGCATCAAAACCCAGCCACTGCGTGATCAGTGGATACACCACCATGGCCGCAGTAGACAGCGTGGTGACGCCGACCACCGTCAGTGTGGTGTCGCGCTCCAAATGGGGGCTTTTAGGCAGCACGCTTGAAATGGCCAATGCTGCCGACGCACCACAAATAGCGGTGGCGCCGCCAATCAGCACACCCAAACTACTGTCGACTTTAAACAACTTGGCCAGCAGCAAGCCGAGTGCAATCGTCAAACTTACTGCCACCAACAGCGCCACAACGGTTTGCCAGCCGAGCGTGACGACATGGTCAATCGTCAACCGCAAGCCAAGCAAGGCAACGCCGAGGCGCAGCACCGTGCTGGACGCAAACTGAATGCCCGCGGCGCAGCGTGTGTCTTCACTGATGAAATGCAGCGCCAGCCCTAGCAGCAGCGCAAACAGCAGCATGGAGCCTTTGTAGTGACTGCCCAAAAAAGCGGCGGCCATCGCGACAAGTGACGTTACGAGCAGGCCAGGGATGCGTGTTTTGGTAAACGCGATGGCCGCTTGCGGCGTGGGTGTTGTCATGAAAGCTGGCTTTTAAAGCGGCTTCAGTCCGCTAAAAGTATCCATATAGCCGTACAGCGCCACCGCGCCGCCGGTATGCACAAACACCACGTTCTCACCCTTCTTGAAATACCCCTTGCGGCACAAATCAATCAGGCCGGCCATGCCTTTGCCTGAATACACCGGGTCCAGCAATATGCCTTCGAGTCGCGCCATCATGGTCACAGCTTCAATCATGCCGGGGGTGGGTACGCCGTATCCGCCGCCCACGTAGTCACAGTTGGCCATCACGCTTGCGCGGCTCACGCTGCCAGTAACACCCAGCAGCTCAGCAGTTTTAACGGCCAGGTTGTAGACGTTGGTTTCTTGCGCTTCTTTAGGCGCGCGCACGCCAATGCCCAGCACCGGGATTTGGCTGCGCGTACCTTCAAGACCGACCACCAGGCCCGCTTGCGTACCTGCACTACCCGTGGCGTGGGTGATGCAGTCAATCCGCAAGTCCTGCGTGTTGAACTGGTTGACCATCTCAAGCGCGCAGACCACATAACCGAGCGCGCCTATCGGGTTGGAGCCGCCACCGGGGATGATGTACGGCTTTTGACCCTTGGCGCGCAGCGCGTCAGCCAGCTTGGCCATGGCGGCGTTCATGTCGGTACCGCCGGGTACTTCGGCAACTTTCGCGCCGTACAAGTGGTCTAAAAACACGTTACCGGATTGCTTGTAGTTTTCCACTTTCGAGCCAGTCCGGTCTTCCAGCAAAATCTCGCACTGCATGCCCATCTTCGCGGCAATCGCTACCGTTTGGCGGGCATGGTTGGACTGCGTTGCGCCTTGCGTGATGATGGTGTCTGCGCCGTGCTTGACGGCATCGGCCATCAAAAACTCCAGCTTGCGGGTTTTGTTGCCGCCCGTGCCCAGGCCGGTGCAGTCGTCACGCTTGATGTACAAGTTAGGCCCGCCAAGGGCTGCGGTCATGCGGGGCATGTATTCAAGCGGGGTGGGGCCGTGGGTGATGTGAACGCGGGGGAAGTTGGTGAGTTTCATGGGTGCTTTTTT
>JBBAPP010000226.1:0-3642 GCA_040400775.1 Polaromonas sp.
ACTCCTTAGGTTGAAAGATGAACCAAAACACTCCTTTAATCAAGTACCCCTATTTGTCTCACACACGATGACGTCGGACAAGTTTGACGGCTACACCCAGCGCATGGTTTGTTCTTCAATCCGCAACGGTTCCTGTTTGTGGTCCGGCCCGATGGTGTATAAATTCCCGTTCGCGTTGCGCCCTTCGGCGTGCTGAGGACAGGCTTGGTCGAAACCCTTGCTTCGACAAGCTCAGGATGATCGGAGCTGCGGGCTCAGGGCGAACGGTTCATGGTTCATAAGGCCGGATCAATAAACCGGCCGATCGAACCCAGGCTACATATTGGCGGCTTATCTCTGGAGCTGGTTGTCCGCGCAGGATATGGATGCTGAGCTGGGATCCCCCCAAATTAATCCGAAACGGCTGCCTGGCTTAAAGTGATGGCTTATCTCAAAATTTGGAGCGGTTAAATCTTTATGCCATTGGTCGACGCCGACGTTACCCCTACAGACCTAGCCACCGACCCTTGCGCTATTGAAAACGAGTTGCGCCGCGTGCGTGCTCTCATGCAACTTGAGCAAAAGGAAGACCTGGCGCAATTCAAACTCAAAAACACCAAGGCCAGCATTCATGAGCGCCAGAGGCGCGGCTTGACCTGGTACCCCATCACCATCACCAAAGAAGATATCGGCTTTGGCGGCAAACTGGTACTGGAGCTGGAGCGCCCTGCCGGCCAACAAAGCCTGCACTTGTTTCAGGTGGGTAATAACGCTTCACTGTTTGGCAACCTGCCGGGCTACTTGCCCGCAGACCAGCCTGCGCTCAATGGCGTCATTACCAGCGTGCGGCGCAACAAGCTGCTGCTGGCAACCACCAAGGAAGAGCTTCCTGAGTGGGTACTTGGCAGCGGCAAGCTGGCAGGCAGTAAGTTGGGTGTGGACCTTACCTTCGACGAGGTGAGCTACCGCGAGATGGACCAAGCCCTAAGCGAAGCCATAGGCGCCCGTGGCAACCGGCTGGCCGAGCTGCGCGACGTGCTGCTGGGCGCTAAGCAGGCCAGCTTTCGCGCGAACAAAGCTGACGACCTTTACTTCCCCAGCTATTACCCCAGCCCGCTCAACGACTCGCAGCTGGCGGCCGTGCGCCACGTGATAACGGCCCAGGACGTGGCCATCATCCACGGCCCGCCCGGGACTGGCAAAACCACCACGCTGGTGCAGGCCATCCTGGAGACCATCCGGCGTGAGCGGCGCGTGCTGGTGTGTGCGCCCTCCAACACAGCCGTGGACCTGCTGACCGAAAAGCTGGCCGAGCGCGGTGTCAACGTCATCCGCATGGGCAACCCCAGCCGCGTCTCAAGCTTGCTGCTGGAGCACACTCTCGATGCCCGCGTGATGGCCCACCCAAGCTACAGCAAGATGCGCGCGATGCGCCAAACCGCTGCGCAGCACCGCCATACTGTCAGCCAAGGTGCCAGCAAACATGCCCGCGATTTTGGCTTCGAAGGGCGGCAACAACGTCGGCTGCTGAGAGATGAAGCGCGGATGCTGTGTCAGGCAGCCGACGATTTGGAGCGTTTCATGACTGAGGATGTGATCGAATCGGTACAGGTCATCACGAGCACGCTGGTAGGTGCCAGCAACCGCCACCTTCGCCACATGACCTTTGAGACCGTCTTCATCGACGAAGCCGCCCAGGCACTGGAGCCTGGCTGCTGGATTCCGATTGCCAAGGGCCAGCGCGTGATTCTGGCAGGTGACCACCACCAGCTGCCGCCTACCGTCAAGAGCGAAAAAGCCGCCCGCGAGGGCCTGCGTGAAACCCTGTTTGAAAAGTGCATCAAGCGCCAGCCGGCCACGGCCCGCATGCTCACCGTGCAGTACCGCATGCACGAGCACATCATGGGATTCAGTTCCGAGCAGTTCTACGGCGGCCAATTGGTGGCGCACACTAGCGTGCGCCATGCTGGTTTGGATGCTTTCGACCGCAGCTTCGCGCCCGATCTGCCTGTGGAATTCCTCGACACCGCCGGCTTGGGCTTCCTTGAAATCACCATTCCTGAAAGCCGCTCCACCGCCAACCTAGAAGAAGCAGATGTACTGCTCAAGCGCCTCACCCAGCTCTTGGAGCCCCATATCCATCACAGCCAGGCCGAGCACGGGCAAAATCACCAGCAAGACAGGCTCAGCATCGGCGTGATTGCCCCCTACCGCGCCCAAATCAATTATTTGAAGGACGCCATCGAAGACAACCACGCGCTCAATGGCCTGCTGCAGCACCGCATGCTCAGCGTGGGCACCGTCGACTCGTTTCAGGGCCAGGAGCGCGACATCATTGCCATTTCGCTGACGCGCAGCAACCACCACGGCGACATCGGCTTTCTCTCCGACATTCGCCGCATGAACGTTGGCATGACCCGCGCACGCCGCAAATTGCTGCTTGTCGGCGACTCGTCTACGCTCAGCACCAATGCGTTTTTCGTGGACTTGCTGGCCTATGTGAAACGCGTGGGTGGCTACCGCATGGCCTGTCAAACCGCTGCGGCTTGACTTAAACCAACGGGTCTTCATAAACCCGGGGCGATTCAGTCACAGCGCAGTTACAGCCGCAGCACCATGCGCTGGTGGCGGACGCACCTGATGGGCGACTTGCCAGCCAAAGCGCGCCTGCAAAAGCCGCAGGGGCTGACGGCGCTGGACACCTGGCAGGCCGACTAAATATGACTGAAAGCTAAGACAATACCAGCATGCATACAGACGCCATCCACAAAACCGCCCTCGTTTTATTTTCCGGCGGGCAAGATTCCACCACCTGCCTGGCCCAGGCGCTTGCCAAATATGACCGCGTTGAAACCGTGGCCTTTGACTACGGCCAGCGGCATATTGTGGAGCTGAAGGCGCGGCTCAATGTACTGCGTGAACTGAAAGAAAAATTTCCGCGCTGGGCCAGCAAGCTCGGTGAAGACCACTTGCTTGACCTGGCCGTTCTGGGCCAGGTCAGTGACACCTCACTCACGCGTGACGTGGCTTTCAAGATGGAAAGTTCGGGCCTGCCGAATACCTTTGTGCCCGGTCGCAACCTGCTGTTTTTAACCCTAGCCGCCGCCTTAGCCTACCGGCGAGATTTGCAGGTGCTGGTCACCGGCGTCTGCGAGACTGATTTTTCAGGTTACCCCGACTGCCGCGACGACACCATCAAGGCCATGCAACTGGCTTTGTCACTCGGTATGGACAAACGCTTTTTGATTGAAACCCCGCTGATGTGGATTGACAAGGCCGATACCTGGGCGCTGGCGCATGCGTTGGGTGGGCAGGCATTGGTTGATGTGATTGTGGAGCACACCCATACCTGCTACCTAGGTGACAGGGCGCACCGCCATGCCTGGGGCTACGGCTGCGGCACTTGCCCGGCGTGTGAGTTGCGGGCGCGGGGATATGCCAAATACATTCAGTAAGAAAACTATGCACGCGTTTAGAAATCCAGCTTTTATTGATCCGGCCTTATGAACCATGAACCGTTCGCCCTGAGCCCGCAGCTCCGATCATCCTGAGCTTGTCGAAGCAAGGGTTTCGAGCAAGCCTGTCCTGAGCCCGTCGAAGGGATCAACCCGAACGGGAATTGATACAGGCTCGTCTATTTTGAAATTCCTAGAGAACTTTACT
>JBBAPP010000227.1:0-3534 GCA_040400775.1 Polaromonas sp.
GGGTCGGGCCGGAGTTTGCAGCGGCAGTAAAAATCATGCTGGATTGCCGCGGCCGCGTGGTGGTGATGGGCATGGGTAAAAGCGGCCACATTGGGCGCAAGGTTGCGGCTACGCTGGCATCAACTGGCACGCCAGCCATGTTTGTGCATCCCGCAGAAGCAAGCCACGGCGACCTCGGTATGGTCACGGTGCTGGACGTGGTGCTGGCCATTTCTAACAGTGGCGAGAGCGCTGAGTTGAGCGCAATCTTGCCAATGTTGTGTCGCCAGGGCGTAGCGCTGGTGGCAATTACCGGCGGTGCACAATCCACGCTGGCCAAACAAGCTCAGGTCACGCTGGACAGCAGCGTGGCGCAAGAGGCCTGCCCCTTGAACTTGGCGCCCACCGCCAGCACTACCGCGCAGTTGGCCATCGGCGACGCACTGGCTGTGGCGCTGCTGGATGCGCGAGGATTTAAAGAACAAGACTTTGCCCGCTCGCACCCCGGCGGTGCACTCGGACGCAAGTTGCTGACACATGTCAGTGATGTGATGCGCAGCGGTCTTCAAGTGCCTTCAGTCGGGCTGGCTGCCAGCTTCAGTGAATTGATGCGCGAGATGAGCGTCAAAGGCTTGGGTTCATCGGCGGTGGTTGATGCCCAAGGCCAGGTGCTGGGCATTTTTACCGACGGCGATTTGCGTCGCTTGGTCGAAACCGGCGTTGATTTGCGGAATCTGAAAGCCCAAGACGTGATGCACGTCAAGCCGCGGACCGTGTCGTCCGATGCGCTGGCCGTAGAAGCCGTGGCACTGATGGAACAGTTCAGTATTACCAGTGTGCTGGTGGTGGATGTGGCAGGAAAATTGTGTGGCGCGCTGAGCAGTAATGACTTGCTGCGAGCAAAGGTCATCTGATGAAGGCTCTTGTTCCTGCGCTTAATTTCCCCCTTGCGCTGTTGCTCAAAGCCCAAGGCATTCATGTCGCTTTTTTGGATGTCGATGGCGTGCTAACCGATGGCGGCTTGATCATCTCCGAAGACGGTGAAACCCTCAAGCGTTTTAACACTTTGGATGGCCATGGTTTAAAAATGTTGCAAAAAGCTGGCATCACACCGGCGGTAATTACTGGCCGGGACAGCCTGCCGCTGCGGCGTCGGCTGGCTTCATTGGGTATCACCCACGCCCATTACGGCATACAAGACAAAGCGCCCGCGGCGGTCGCCACGCTCACTTCACTGGGGCTGGACTGGTCACAAGCCGCCGCGATGGGCGACGACTGGCCTGATTTGCCGATAATGCGCCGCTCGGCCTTCAGCTGCGCTCCGGCCAATGCACATGTAGAGGTTAAAGCCATTGCCGACCATGTCACAGCAAGCCAAGGCGGGCACGGTGCTGCCCGCGAGTTTTGCGATCTGCTGTTGGTCGCCAGTGGCCGTTACGCACAACTGCTAGAGGCCTACGGCGGATGACAAGCATGCGTCGTTTGTCAAACACGCCGTGGCGTCGCGCGCTGCGCATCTGGGACCAGGCGTCCATTTACTTGCCCGTCGTGCTGATGGGGGCGCTGGCTCTCGGCACCTATTGGCTGGTGCGCAATTCTCCTGTTTTCAACGCCCAGGAAGCGGCCAAATCGGTCACGCTTGACGTCGACTATTACATGCGCAAGTTCACCGTCAAATCGTTTGGTGAAACGGGCCAACTCAAAAGTCAAATTTACGGTGTTGAGGGCCGTCATTACACCGAAAGCGACACACTGGAGATTGACGAGCCGCGGATTTGGTCCATCAGCGATGCGGGCCGGCCGGTCACATCCAGTGGCAGGCGAGCCTTGAGCAATGGTGACGGTTCGGAGGTGCAATTGTTCGGCAACGCCCGGGTGGTGCGCGAAGCCGCGGCCGGGTTTGATGGCAAAGTGCTGCCGCGCATAGAGTTTCAAGGCGAATTCCTGCACGCTTTCGTCAATGAAGAGAGGGTAAGCTCACATCTTCCAGTGGTGCTGATTCGCGGCGCAGACCAGTTCTCGGGTGACGCCTTCACTTATAACAGCCTGACGGGTATTGCCGAACTCAAAGGCCGCGTCAGAGGCCGGCTGATGCCCGGCGCTGTCAGCCAATGACCCGGCTGGTTTTTATCACTGGCGCTTCCAGCGGCATCGGCCAGGCGCTGGCGTTGCGTTTTTATCAGGCAGGCTACCGGCTGGCCTTGGCTGCACGCCGTACCGAGGAGGTTAAATCGTGGGCTAGCGCAAACAATATGCTGCCAAAGAAATACGAAATATATAGCGCTGATGTGTCTGACATAGCCAGTATCGTCGCGGCTGGGCAGGCCTGCGCTGCCAGCCAGGGCGTACCTAATGTGGTGATAGCCAACGCGGGTATCAGCATCGGCATGGACAGCGCCATACGCGCCGACCTGGACGTCATGGCACGCACCTTTGCCACCAACACCCTTGGTGTGGCAGCCACCTTTCATCCGTTCATCGATGCCATGACGCGGCGCGGCTCAGGCGCGCTGGTTGGCATAGGCAGCGTGGCGGGCATACGCGGCTTGCCGGGTCACGGTGCGTACTGCGCCAGCAAGGCAGCGGTCATTGCGTATTGCGAAAGCCTGCGCGGCGAGCTGAAAGCCTCGGGGGTGAAAGTTGTCACCATTTGTCCTGGCTATATCGACACGCCGCTGACGCAGAAAAACAGCTATTCAATGCCGTTTTTAATGCCGTCCGAGGCTTTTGCTGACCAAGCTTTTGCAGCGGTTGAAGCGGGCGTCAGCTACCGCGTGATTCCCTGGCAAATGGGCGTGGTGGCTAAGCTGCTGCGCCTGCTGCCGAATGCGGTGTTTGACAAAGCCTTGTCTGGCCGGGCTCGCAAGCCGCGTCAAACCGACGAATAATTAAGCAGCCGGAGCTATTAAATCAGGAGCTTCTTGCACCCTATTTTATTGGGCCAAAGCATATTTTGGACGTTAAAAAGACCTCAAACGCAGGTTTTAACCATGCTGTTGAAGCCTTTTTATGTCAACCTGGAGTAAATCAGGTTGAAAGGATTTGCAAGGACTTAGTAGCCGCCGCGTCCACCACCGCCGCCGCCAGAACGGCCACCGCCGCCGCCAGCACCGCCGCCGCCGTAGGGGCTACGGAAACCGCCGTCGCCACCACCGCCGCCGGAACGGCCACCGCCGCCGCCGCCACCACCGTAACCGCCGCCGCCACCTGAGCGGTCACCGCCTGAGCGGTCACCGCCACCGCCACCACCGTAACCGCCGCCGCCGAAGCCACCTGAACGTGGAGGGCGTGCCTCCATTGGGCGGGCTTCGTTCACGACAACGCTACGACCGCCGAGTGGTTGACCGTTCATGCCGGCGATGGCTGCTTGTGCTTCGGCATCGTTGCCCATTTCTACAAAGCCAAAGCCTTTGGAGCGGCCGGTGTCGCGCTCCATCATGACTTTAGCGCTGGTGACAGCGCCAAATTGGCCAAATGATTGTTGCAGGTCTTCGTCGCGGACCGAGTACGGCAGATTGCCGACGTAAAGTTTGTTGCCCATGAAGGGACTCCTCT
>JBBAPP010000228.1:0-3526 GCA_040400775.1 Polaromonas sp.
AGTAAATTAAGCACCCCCAAGCTGACGCTGATGGCCGCCAGAAAAAGCAAATAAGCTGTCAAGCCGATACTGGCCGATTTGCCTGCATAGTCGGCAATCGTCAACGGCCCGCTCAAGTTTTTAAGAGACGCTTCACCGATCAGCATTTTGCCCATCATCTTGAGGGTCAAAATAGATGACTCGTAGGTTCGTACAACACCCTGCCACAAGCCCTCAAAAACGCCATAACGAACGGTGACGAGCTCAGGCGGCGCACCGACTGATGCATCAATCTTTGCCACTGAAATTTTGCCTTCGTTGACGATTCTTGGCACCAATTGCAGTTCTAATATTTTTGAGCCACGGTCGACTTGCCAGGTTTGCTCGGCCAGTGGTTTGCTGCCAGAAGCCCGAATCACTTGCCTGAGCTGCTGGCCATCCAGAATCGGCGTCTGCCCAACTCGCAGCACCATGTCGCCGGCTTGAAGACCTGCCTTGGCGGCAGGGCCATTAGCCACAACCGTCCCAATCACAGGCATGGTCCAGGGCCCAAGAATACCAATATTACGAAAAAACTGGGTGTCAACTTCAGAGGCATTAAAACCCTGAAAAACCAGCAGCACTTCACGTGTGGATGTGCTTGAGTCGCCGGCATTGCTACTGACCGTCAAACGCAGATTGCGGCCATTCAAAGCACCCTGCATCAAGCGCCAGCGCAGGTCTTCAAACGAAAGCACCGACTCCATGGTTTCTCCATCAAAACCAGCTTCTTGTACCAAGTCCTTCGCTCGAAGCCCGGCTATTTCTGCGACGGATCCGGCGACCGGGTGGGCCATAACCGCTTTGGGCTCTTGCAGGCCGCTCCAATTCAAGCTGCTGTATATCAAGATAGCCAACAACAAATTGGCTAACGGGCCAGCTGCCACCACCGCTGCGCGATATTTGAGTGGCTGGGTGTTAAATGCCAAGTGGCGCTCGGCCGCCTCAACAGCTGCCTCACGTTCATCCAGCATTTTGACGTAACCACCCAGAGGCAACATACTGATTGAAAATTCTGTCGGTTTGCCTTTCAGGCGCCAGGTGTATATCGGCTTGCCAAAACCAATTGAAAATTTAAGGACTTTAATGCCGCAGAGCACAGCTACTTTGTAGTGTCCATACTCATGGATGGCAATCAACAAGCCAAGTGCAACGATAAAAGCAAGCAATGTCAACATCTCAATACTCCATGGATTGAACGACATTTTGAGCAACACCACGCGCATTGATATCCAGCTCAATCAGGTCGCCAATGCCGATTATGCGAGGTGCGTAAAGTCCATCCAGCGTTGCACGGTTAACCACATGTATCTGGTCAAAGCGTATTCTTTTTTTCAGAAACGCTTCAACTGCAATTTCATTGGCCGCATTCAGAATCGCCGGCGTACCGATCGGTGCATCCAGCACCTCCCAAGCCAAGCGCAAACCCGGAAAGCGCTGATAGTCCAGCGCCTCAAAAGTCAGATCCGAAAGTGTTTTGAAGTCCAGCGCCTTAGCACCTGAAGCAATTCTGCCCGGCCATGCCAAGCCATAGGCAATCGGCACACGCATATCCGGCGTACCTAGCTGCGCCACTACCGAGGCATCCAAATACTGCACCATGGAATGCACGACGCTTTGCGGATGAATCACCACTTCAATTTGCGATGGTTTCAGGCCGAACAGGTACTTTGCCTCAATGACCTCCAACGCCTTGTTCATCATGGTGGCGGAATCGACTGAAATTTTGCGTCCCATCACCCAATTGGGGTGCGCGCAAGCCTGGTCTGGCGTGACATCTCGCAAGCTAGACAACTCGCGCGTCAGAAAGGGCCCTCCAGAGGCCGTCAAGATGATCTTTTCAACGCTTTCGGCCCAAGTTGACGGGTCTTCAGGTAAGGATTGAAAAATAGCGGAATGCTCGCTGTCAATCGGCAGCAACTGGGCACCACCCGTACGCACAGCCTGCATAAAAACATCGCCACCCACCACCAGCGCTTCTTTGTTGGCCAGCAGCAAACGTTTGCCTGATCGGGCAGCCGCCATGCAAGGCGCCAGCCCAGCAGCCCCCACGATAGCCGCCATCACGATATTTGTTTGCTCATGCGATGCAATTATTTCAAGAGCATCATGCCCATGTAAGACTTCGGTTTTTATCCCATTAGTCTTTAATTTATCGGCCAAAATCGATGCATGCGGTGCACTGGCCATGACGACATAGCGCGGTTTGAAACGCGCGCATTGCACTAGCATCAGATCGGTTTGCGTAGCGGCGCTGAGGGCAAAAACCTCAAAATTTTCAGGGTGCGCTGCTACCACGTCCAGCGTGTTGACGCCTACCGAACCGGTCGAACCCAAAACAGTGATGCGTTGCTTGGTCAAGGTCATGTTGCTTAAAAGCTGACCAGCATCATGGCCAGCGGGACAGCCGGAAGCAGAGCGTCCAGCCGGTCTAGAACACCACCATGGCCAGGCAGCAAAGCACTCGAATCCTTGACACCTGCGCTGCGTTTGACCAGCGATTCCACTAAATCACCGACCACGCTCATGGCTGCCAGAAAAAGCACGCCCAACAGCATCACCAACACACCATGCTGCGTCCACAAACGCGCAAACAAACTGCCACCAAAAGCAGTTGCACCCGAGCGATCCAGCCAAGCCCATGCGAGGCACAGCAGCACCACGCCTGCCATGCCGCCCCAAACGCCTTCCCAGCTTTTACCGGGGCTGATGGCGTGGGCGAGTTTACTTTTTGTAAATCGGCCACCCAGCGCGCGACCGGCAGCATAGGCAAAAATATCTGCCACCCACACCAGCAGCAAAACAGACAATAAAAAATTGATGCCCATCACCCTGGCCTGCGCAACCGCCAGCCAAGCTAACCATAGTGCGGCCATACCGCCCACCAAGCGCAGCGGTTTGACAATACCAGACCAGCCCGCCACACCGAGCCGTAAAAGCGCACTACCCACCAGTACCCATGCGCTGCCCGCCAGTATCCAAAGCATGGGCATCGGTTTAACAAGTAAGCCCAGATACCAAGCCAAGCCGCACAGCACAGCCAATATCGAACCCAAGCACACAGACGCCACTTGACTGCAGGCATTTAAACGCCCCCACTCCCAGCCGCCAGCAGCAATCAATACCAGCGCTACCGCACAAAAGGGCGTAGCAGAGCTGTCAAACAACGCCGGCAGCAAAATGGCCAGCAATATCACGGCGGTGATGATCCGCTGCTTGAGCATCAGGCGACTTTCACGGCATGCGCTTTAGCACTGCGTTGCTTTTGATTGATTTGTAGTTGCGCAGATGTTTGTCCGAAACGCCGCTCACGGCCATTGAAAAAAGCAATCGCTTCGTCAAGTGCGGTGGCATCGAAATCAGGCCAAAGTTTGTCAGAAAAATACAGTTCTGAATAAGCCGCCTGCCACAATAAAAAGTTACTGATGCGCAATTCACCACCTGTGCGAATCAGCAAATCTGGGTCGGGAACATGCGCCAATGCCATGGCACGGTCAAGCGACAGTTC
>JBBAPP010000229.1:0-3516 GCA_040400775.1 Polaromonas sp.
CATGGGTCGTGTACTGATTTGCCTCCAGTGCGCAAGTAATTGAGGTTCTCTTTTCAGAGCAGAGCCCGAACCCGCACCGGTTCGGGCTTTTTACCGTCTGGCGATTCAGCAAGAGTTGTCGCGCATGTAAAGCCTGTAAGGGTATAAGGGCTATCCATTGAGCTCCGCAGGCTAGCAAGTATTTGCGGTGCCACGGCATCAGCACGTAATACGTTCATGTGGGCCTAGCGGCGTTGGCCGTAAGCACGCGGTGAACACCTGTTGATATAGGTCAATGAAGTGTCGGAGTGAATGTCAGTTCTGTAGAGGCTGCCAGCGATGAGACAGGAGTTCAGCGATCAAGTAGTTTTTGTGGGTGAGCAAACGCTGCAGCACATCCTTGAGATAAGCATAAGGGTCGTGCCTGTCAGCGCCGATTGAGCCTGATTCAGAGTGCCAAGCTGGCACCTAATTCGCCTTTCAGGGCTGCGGTGACGGCTTTGGCGACACCGGCGCAAACCGCCATGGTGCAAGGCGCGCCGACCAACACGGGAGAGTGCGCGCCTGGTACGGCGCCGCTGGGCAGCGCGCTGCCAACCCAGGGCGAGCCGATGCTGTCCAAGCGCTCGCCTGCACAATACCTGTGGGCGGTGCTGCTCGCCCGCATCTATGAGGTTTACCCGCTGATGTGCCCGCTTTGTGGTGGGCAGATGCGCCTGATTGCGTTTATCACGCACAGTGCCGACATCAGGCAAATACTCGAACACATCGGGGCAGATTCTGAGCCCCCACATATATCCCCGGCACGCGGGCCGCCCTGGTGGGATGACTGTGACGCACAGGTGGGCGAGGGTGCTGACGGCGAGCCAGATTGGGTAACCGGCTGGGATAGGGCGGCGCAACCCACGCCAGACTATGAGGTGAACCAGAGCGTCAACTGGTGAACGATAAAAACAGCGATTTAGACCCGCTGCGGGAGGGGCTACGCGCGCAGCGTGGCGTATTAAAAATATCGTACACGGCGGGTTTGCTGCCATTGGGCGATCTGCGATCACTCAAGCTGAGCAGCCCAAGGGACACCGCAAGCCCAAAACCCGTGCCATACTTGGGCCCGTGTGGTTAGATTTCTTATCTGCGTTTCGCTCCGCGAATTCCTATCCGCATCTGCCTTACATTTCCTATTTGCTTTCCTATCCGCAAAAGAAAATATGACATTATTCAAAAAATTACGGCACCAATCTTTGGTGGTTCTGTTTTTCGCCTTGGTGTTGCCTTCGGTTGCATTGGCGCAAACCTTCCCATCAAAACCCATTCGCATGATTGTTCCGTTTCCAGCAGGCGGAACCACCGATATCGTGGCCCGGCTCATCGCACAGCGAATGACGGAATCGATGGGCCAAGCTGTGACGGTTGACAATCGAGGTGGCGCAGGTGGTCAAATCGGTGCAGATCTCATGGCAAAATCCGCGCCAGATGGTTACACCATCTTGATGCACAACCTCTCCTTTCCAATGGCTGCCGTTGCGCAAGCCCTGGCCAACCGATCAGCTTTTAATGTAGAGACTGACTTTGCGGGTGTCTCGATTGCCGTTTACGTGCCATTTATCTGGACGGCAAGCCCCTCAGTGCCAGCAAAAGATCTCAAGGAGTTGGCCAATTTACTCAAAACCAACAGCGCCTTGCAATACAACTATGGATCCACTGGCCCTGGCTCAACCATGCACGTTTTGGGAGAGGCCTACAAAAAAGAAGCCAATATCAAAATGGAGCACATTCCATTTAAAGGTGCAGCGCCCTTGAAGCAGGAATTATTGGCGGGCCGACTGCAGGTGGGTGGCGATCAACTGTCTTCCTCCTTGGCGGAGGTGAAGGCTGGCACTTTGAAGGCGTTGGCGACAACCGCCTCAAAGCGTATTCCAAACTTGCCAGATGTCCCTACCGTGAAAGAACTGGGATTCCCCAACTTGGAGCTAGAGGGGTGGAATGGGGTGTTCGTACCCGGAAAAACGCCTAAAGACATTGTGGATCGTTTGAACAAAGAAATTGTGGCCGCTGTTCGTCATCCTGAAGTCGTCAAACGCTTGAATGACTTGGGTGCAGAAGCCGTGGGTTCGACGCCTGCTGCCCAAGATGCCATTTTGCGCAAACAGATGGACCAATTTCGCGGCATCATTCGCGATATGAAATTAGAGTGATTTGAAGGGTCAAGCGGCCGCTAGACCTTGCCCCTTTGCAAGCCACCAAACCGTTAACTCCGAGCAGTCTTTTGCATCCAAACCCTCTGCGGCAGCTTGATTGAATTTGTCAAGGGCCAGGGAGGTTAGAGGCAAGCTTGTATGGGTGGCTTCTGCTTGCGCAAGCATGGCCCGCATGTCTTTTCTCATGGTTGTCACGCTCACGGTGACCTGGTCGCTTTTTCCGTCCAGCAGAGTTTTCGCAATCATGCCGCCTCTGACTTTAAGCATGTTGGGGCCGCCAGAGCTGTCAGACAAAATGTCAATGACTCTTTGCGGTGAGAGTCCTAAAGGCGCTACCAGCGAAAGCGATTCACTGAGGGTTTGCCAGTAAACCATGAGCGGTAGGTTGACCGCCAGTTTCATGGTTGCGCCAGCGCCGTGCGGGCCAACATGTTCGACACGCCTACACAGTTGCCCTAGCAAGACGCTTACTTTGGCGATGTCTTTTTCATCGCCGCCCACAAACCCCAGCAACTTACCTTCTTTGGCAGGACCCACACTACCGCCTACAGGGCACTCTATAAACGTTGCACCAAATGATTGAACTCTTTGGTGAAGTTCTTTTGGCTTTGCAGGTTTTACGGTGCTCATGTCAATAAATACCTTGCCAACAACAGAGCCTGCAAGCAGTCCATGGGTTCCTTCAAAAACCGCATCTAAAGCCGCTTCATCGGTGAGCAGTGTGATGATGACATCAACTGACTCTGCCAAAATTCGGGGCGACTCCGCCCATTGAGCACCCGCCGCTATTGCTGCGTTGCAACGCCCGGTGCTTCTGTTCCAAATCGTGACGTCTTGTCCGAGTGCCAGCAAGCGTGAGCAAACTGCAGCCCCCATTTTTCCAATTCCAGCAATACCTATTTTCATATTTTTCCTTGAATGATCAGATTCTGAAGGCTTCGTGAATGGCTGATTGAACACTGCCACCCAACACAGCGCCACCGCCCGCGACATAAATCCAGTCGCCAATCGCTACAGCACCCACGGCGTGTCTGGGTGTGGGCATGGGGGCATGTGATTGCCAAGTATTGGACTCGGGGTCATAACTTTCCATTTGGCCAAACACAGTTTGTTGGCCAGGTTGATTGATGATGCCGCCTTCACCGCCCATGGCAAAAAAACGATTTTGGTAGACGACCAAGCCATGACCTGACCTGGATGTGGGCATTGACGCGAGTAACTCCCAGGTGTTTTTTTCAGGCAAATAGACGTGATGCAGTTCTGTGTTGTGTTCAACCGAGATTATCCATTAGGCGGCACGTCGCGCCTACGTGGTGCCTGGCGGACGATTTGCGGCCAT
>JBBAPP010000230.1:0-3465 GCA_040400775.1 Polaromonas sp.
GATTAATTCCTGTTAATTCAACCCCTGTTAATTTACAGTTGTAACAATTAAAGCGCTAAGTGGGGCGGCGTACAGACTCGGACCAGCTGGAGACCTACATTCATGTGTCCTCCCTTTGGTATCCCGTTGTTAAAGTCTAAATGTTCACATGCCACTTTGCGAAATGGATTTTCTCAGCACTTGCCCACGCTGGTATTGGTGCAACTTACACCGCCTTGGTCGCTAACGCGGTGACGGGTCTGGTAGTCAGCGCAACCATTCTGGCAAATAGCGCCGCCGCAGCAGCGCCGGTGGTTTTCGGCAGCTACACCCTGACGGCTCTTGTTACCACAGGGCCCATCACGGTGACCTGTACGCCCGATGTACTGGCCTATACGTCGGCTATTGACGGCGGTACTGGCTCTGGCGCCACCGCATCGGCGCGCAAGCTTAGCTTCGGCCTCAGCACGTTGAATTACACGCACCGCCTTACTGGCAGCCATGCACAAATCTGGGGTGATGCGCACAACACTCCTTTCAAAATCTAGGAACTCCCCAGCATGGCGCGACTTCGACGCGGCAGCAACCGGCGCTTTAGCCGGCGCAGCTTCTTGCGAGGCTTGACGGCGCTCGGTACGCTTGGCCTCACGGCGGGCTGTGGTGACTCGCTCCCGCCGGTAGCCACAGCAGGTGGAGCAGGCCCCGTCACCGGCATGTTGGGTGGTAGTTTTAAGCATGGGGTGGCGAGTGGCGACCCGCTGTCAGACCGTGTGCTGCTGTGGACGCGCTACACGCCGCCAGTCGAAGGGCGCTTCGCGGTGCGCTGGGTGGTGGCGCGCGATCCGGCGCTGAGCAGCATCGTCAGCGAAGGCCTGTTTGATACCGACACCAGCCGCGACTACACGGTGAAGGTCGATGTCACGGGGTTAGCGCCCAACACCAGCTATTACTACCGCTTCATGGTGGGGGACATGCAAAGTCCCATTGGTCGGGCGCGCACCTTGCCTGTTGCGGGTGCCACACTAGAACGCCTGCGCTTTGGCGCGGTGACCTGCACCAGCTTTGGCTATGGTTTTTTCAATGCGCTGGGTCGCCTGGCCGAGCGTCATGACCTTGCCTTTTGCGTGCACATGGGCGACTACATTTACGAGTACGCTGATGGCGAATACGGCGATGTTCGCCGCGTCCAGCCGGTACACGAAATCACCACGCTGGCCGACTATCGCGCGCGCCATGCCTGGTACCGGCTAGACCCAGACCTCGCCGAGTGGCATCGCCAGCAGACCACTGTGCATTTGTGGGACGACCACGACAGCGCCAACAACAGCTGGCGCGACGGCGCTGGTAACCACACTGAGGCTACCGATGGCGCGTGGACTGATCGCAAGGCGGCGGCTATAAAGGCCTGGCGAGAGTGGCTGCCGGTGCGCGACGACGATGCCGACCCGGTCAAGATCTGGCGGCGTTTCGTGGTGGGCGATCTGCTCGACTGCATTCTGATCGACACGCGCCTCTACGACCGCGATGCGCAAGAGGTCAGCCCCAGTAATTACGGAAATCCCGCGCTGAAACTCATCGGTCCGGCACAGCGCGCCTTTCTCGCCAGCGCTTACGCCGACAGCACGGCGGTGTGGAAGGGGCTGTTCTCGGCCTCGATGCTGGCGCAATACAAGGCGGTGGGCAGCATCAACGCTATCAATGGTGGCGGCGTTTATCCCTACAACGACCAGTGGGATGGCTACCAGGCCGAGCGCGATCAACTATTGGCACTCGTCGCCGCTGATGCACGCAAGAACACCGTGGTGATCTCCGGCGACCTGCACGGCTCGTTGGCTTGCGACGTGTGCAACGACCCCAACAACCCGCAGGTCTACAACGCCACGACCGGCGCTGGGTCGATTGCCGTGGAATTCGTGGTGAACTCCGTCACATCGCCGGGCGATCTCGACAGCGTCGCCCCCAGTGGAACGGCTAATACCAGCGAGGGCGCAGTAAAAACCCAGAACCCGCACATAAAGTATTTTGACCTCGACCAGCGCGGTTTCAGCGTGTTCGATGTCAGCCGCACGGCGGTGCAGGGCGAGTGGTGGTTTGTTGACACTGTTCTGGCCCCCAGCACCGCACAGAGCTTTGCCACGGCATGGAAGGTGCTGGTGGGTAGCACCCATCTGGTCGCAGCCACCGAATCAGCATCGTTGCCATTGCGCACACCAGCACCTTGATTCGGCTACCTGCGTTTTGGCACTTTAATTGGGGTCAGAACCCGATTAATTCACCGATTAATTTAGAAATTTTGATACTTCCCTGTGACTCGCCCTTCGTCGTTTGATGGCGTGAGCAATTACCCAGCTTAAAGTTCCAGGTGGTTATCGTGAATCGCACCCCTGGGCCTAGCTGTATAAACTAGCGAGATCGATAAATTTAGTTTTATGACACCTAACAAAAGCCATCTTTTAAATTTAGTTCTAAGCTTTGCGGGCGTTGTTCTGATCACACCGGTATGGGCTTGGAATCCGTTTGCCAAAACAAAGTCTTTCAAAGAGGTCGAGCTTTCAGCTACAGAGTGGCAGAAGGTTGAATTGGTGGCTGGCTGGGCGGCTGATTCCGGTAACAACCTGCTTATTGAGATCCGCAATGGTCTGCCCGGCCCGCTGGCGTGTCATGCCGTGCTGGTCAACCTTCAAAGTGGTGGCTCTGTCCGAAAGACCTTTACCCCCTACCTTTACATTCCCCCTGCTATGACTAAGCAAACTGGTGTGAACGGAGTCAAAAAAGGCCTGTTAAAAGATTACGCCTTAAGTTGCAGTTGCTGGAAAAAAGAAGGTGAAAAAACTTGCGTTGACCCCGGAAAAAAATGAACTTGAGAGCCGAGGGTGTCCCGAATTTTGTTCAAAGGGGCGAGTGTCAATTTGTTGGCATCCTCGCCGCGAATTGAATGGTAAATCGATTTAGCACGGGCATATATATTTTTAATTCAGAAATAAAAAAACCACATCGATTGGGGTCTATTTAATTAGGATGAGACCTCGATTCACAAAGCCAAATAGCGCGCACCCAAACCGGCCCAATCGGAAATTAAATTGCTAAAAAATTAATTGACTTTAATTGGGTCAAACCCAATGCATTCCTTAAATTCGATACGTGCGTCAAACGTTTGTATTTATGCGCGTTGACTGGCGCTTATCGGCGTTTAGCGAGCCAGCCCCAATTGCACTCGTATGACATCTTCAGCCGCCAGTAAATCAAGTTTCGACAAGCTGCCCACCCGCTTGGTCAATCGGGCTTTGCCGGCGGCCATGATCTGGTCTGCCATGGCCTTGCTCTGCTGACCAGCGCCTCGCCTGGGTAAACCTGCGCAGTGTCGCTGGTCAAGGGCATAACCATCACCCGAGCCAAATTGCGGTTTGCAGCGTCATTGCTGATGATGATGGCAGGTCGCGTTTTTTGATCTCGATACCCACCGCTGGGTCAAACTGCACCGACCAT
>JBBAPP010000231.1:0-3463 GCA_040400775.1 Polaromonas sp.
GAGTTTGATGGCGCGCGTTTGAATCTGATGTGGGCGATACCTTTCGCAGGTATTTTGTTGTCTATTGCGTTGCTGCCTTTGATGCTCCCCAGCTTTTGGCACCACCACTTTGGTAAGGTGTCAGCCGCGTGGACACTGGCGTTTTTCTTGCCCTTTGCCTACCTGTTTGGAATAAACGCTGCTGGCGTTAGCCTGGTACACGCCTTGCTGGCTGAATATATCCCCTTCATTGTTTTGCTGACGGCGCTTTACACCGTCGCGGGCGGTATTTACATTCGTGGCAACTTGCACGGCAGCCCGGCATTGAACTGCGGCTTATTGCTCATCGGTGTGGTGTTGGCCAGCTTCATGGGTACAACCGGTGCATCGATGCTGTTGATACGGCCACTGATTCGCGCCAACGACAACCGCAAGCACAAAGCGCACCTGGTGGTGTTCTTCATATTTTTGGTCAGCAATGTCGGTGGCTCGCTCACGCCGCTGGGCGATCCACCACTGTTTTTGGGATTTTTAAAGGGTGTTGATTTTTTCTGGACGGTGAGCCACATCTTTCCTGAAACACTGTTTATGGTCGTCAGCCTGTTGCTTATTTTTTACATCATCGATAGCTACTATTTCAAAAACGAAGATCTGATGCCCGCAGACCCGACCCCTGATACGGGCCGTATTGGTTTTGACGGGGCGAGCAACTTTTGGTTGCTTGGATCTATCGCCGGCCTGGTGTTGATGAGCGGCGCCTGGAAATCGTCAGTGGTATTCAATATTGCTGGAACAGACGTCGGTTTGCCCGGTATCCTGCGCGACGTCGGTTTGCTCATCATCACATTCGTTTCACTGCGCATTACCGCCAAAAGCGTTCATGACAGCAACCAATTCTCATGGGCCCCCATGCAAGAAGTGGCCAAGCTCTTCATCGGTATATTCTTGACGATTATTCCGGTGATTGCGATGCTTAAAGCCGGCGCCAATGGTTCGTTCAGCGCCATCGTTGCCGGTATTACCCGACCTGACGGCTCGCCGGACCCAGCCATGTACTTTTGGGCCACTGGCTTGCTGTCATCGTTCTTAGACAACGCACCGACGTATCTGGTATTTTTTAACACCGCAGGGGGTGACCCAAAGGTGTTGATGACAACACTGGCGCCGACGCTGGCTGCCATTTCAGCGGGTGCTGTGTTTATGGGGGCTAACTCCTACATTGGCAACGCGCCCAATTTAATGGTTAAAGCCGTGGCCGAAGACCGGGGCGTGAAGATGCCCAGCTTTTTTGGCTACATGGCCTGGTCGTGCGGCATTTTGATACCACTTTTCATCATCATGACCTTTATCTGGTTTAAATAATTACCATGCACAAACCTAAAATTTTGATAGCCCGCGCTATTTTTCCTGAGATCATTGCCAAGCTGGAGCAGCATTTTGAGGTCGAGTCCAATCCGAGTGATGAGACATGGAGCAAAGCGCAATTGATTGAAAAACTGCAAGGCAAGCAGGGCGTTTTTACGACTGGTGGCGAGCGTATTGATGCGCAAGTGTTGGCAGCCTGCCCAGATCTAAAAATTTGCGCCAACATGGCTGTGGGTTACAACAACTTTGACGTGCCTGCCATGACGGCAGCAGGTGTACAGGCTACCAACGCGCCTGATGTGTTGACTGAAACCACGGCTGATTTTGGTTTCGCGTTGCTCATGGCTACCGCCAGACGGGTAAGCGAAAGCGAGCATTACTTGCGCGCTGGCAAGTGGACCCAATGGCGCTATGACATGTTTGCCGGCTCTGACATTCATGGCAGCACGCTGGGCATTTTGGGCATGGGCCGGATCGGGCAGGGCATTGCCAAGCGTGGGGCGTACGGTTTTGGCATGAAGGTGATTTATCACAACCGCTCGCGCTTGACGACCGAGCTTGAAACGCAATGCAAGGCCAGCTATGTCAGCAAAGAAGAGCTGCTCAAAACCGCTGACCATGTCATGCTGGTCGTGCCATATTCAGCAGAATCGCACCACACGATTGGTGCCGCCGAGCTGGCGCTGATGAAGCCGACGGCCAACCTCATCAACATCGCGCGCGGCGGTATTGTGGACGATGCAGCGCTGGCTGTTGCCCTGCGTGAAAATCGTATTGCCGCCGCCGGGCTGGATGTGTTTGAGGGCGAGCCCACAGTACACCCTGACTTGCTGACCGTAGCCAACGTGGTGCTAACGCCGCACATCGCCAGCGCAACGCGGCCCACGCGTCTGGCGATGGCCAACCTGGCAGCAGACAATTTGATTGCAGTTTTAACAGGGAAAGCTGCTTTAACACCCTTAAATATGCTTTTTTCCCAATAAATACGGGTGTAGGATGCTCCTAATTTTATAGTATGGCTGAGCTCGGTTTTTACACGCTACTGGCGCTGGTGATCGTCAATTCGATACTGCTGTTTTGGCTGCTAATTAGAAAGCAACCCGACAATGGAAAAACAGAATTACTGGCACTTATCAGCGCAGGGAACGATAAAACCGAGCGTGAAGTGCGCCGCGAAATTGTTGACAATGGTCGCACCAGCCGTCAAGAGCTGAGCACAAGCTTCGCCACTTTTCAGCAAACCTTGACGCAGCAAAGTTCTGAGGCGATTCGTACGCAAAATACACAGATCGATGCTTTTGGCCAGCAACTGGCGCTGCTGCAAAAAACCTTGTCAGACACGCTTGTCATGCAGCTGCAATCGGTCAGTGAATCAAACGCGCGCCGCATGGGCGAAGTGCGTGAAACTTTGGAAAAGCAGCTGACCCAATTGCAAACTACCAACTCCGCCAAGCTTGACGAAATGCGTCAAACGGTGGATGAAAAACTGCAAACCACGCTGCAAACCCGCTTGGGTGAAAGCTTCAAGCAGGTGGCAGACCGGCTGGAGCAGGTGCATAAGGGCCTGGGTGAAATGCAAACTCTGGCGCAAGGCGTGGGCGACTTGAAGCACCTGCTGACCAATGTGAAGACGCGCGGTATTTTTGGCGAAGCACAACTGTCGGCGCTGCTCGAGCAAGTTTTTACGGTTGACCAGTATGCGGCGCAGGTCGCCACACAGCCCGGCAGCAAAAATACCGTTGACTTTGCCGTCAAGTTACCTGGCCGGTCTGATTCTGGCGAGCCTTTGTGGCTACCAATTGATGCGAAGTTTCCAAACGAGGACTACGAGCGTTTGCTGGATGCGCAAGCGCGTGCAGACGTGCAGGGCGCTGAGGCGGCGGGCAAGGCGCTTGAAATGCGTATCCGGCTGGAGGCCAAGTCCATCAGTGAAAAATACATCGCGCCGCCGCACACCACCGACTTCGCCATTTTGTTTTTACCGACTGAAGGCCTGTACGCCGAAGTGCTGCGCCGTCCCGGTTTGATGGAAAGTCTGAGCCGCGACCAGCGCATCACGCTGGCTGGACCCACCACTTTATTAGCGATGCTGAGTTCGCTTCAAATGGGTTTCAGAACA
>JBBAPP010000232.1:0-3460 GCA_040400775.1 Polaromonas sp.
CCAGCGGCAACGAGGTCAGCCAAGGTAATCATCAGCAGGTGGCGATTGAGTGGCGAAGGCTCGAAACCAACTTTTTCATAAAAGGTGGCTGCCTCATCGGACAGGGCGTGAACTGTCATTCCTCGAATGCCAATGGCGTCGGCTGCGTTGATGACGCGCATGCCGGCATCTCGAATCAGAGAACGACCGAAACCCTTGCCATGCAACGACTGGTCAACAGCCAAGCGACCCAGAACGACGACTGGAATGGGATCTGGCATGTTGCGGCGAAACCGACCCGTGGACTGCGCCGTGGTGACGGCGCCAGAAGCCAGTGCGTAATAAGCGAGAACCCGAGTCTCATCACAAACCACGTAAGTTCGAGAGGCGCCCTGAATTTGGTTCTTCATGCCTCGGTGTTTGAGCCATTGATCTAAGTTGTCGACCCCACAGGAAAAACCATCTGTCACATGGTGCTCGGTCAACGGCATCGCTGCCGTCAACTTCATCCACGCTCCCAGGGTGCAGGTGTGAGCATGGTTTTGCGCAAACGTTCATTTGGGTTAGGTGGCATATCCAATCGGGCCTGAAACTCTTCAAAGGCCTGCGGACTGACAGCCATGATTACTTGGTCGAGCAGGGTATCTTCTGCGGCAACACGGGCAGACTCCAGAATGAAGTCTGTTCGATTCTTGCCGCGTGACTTTGCTGCACGGTCAATCAGATCGCGAACTTCGGGTTTGATGCGAATGTTGAGAGATTCGCGTTTGGCGTCGTTGACGGCGTGCATGTGGACTTCCCCTTGAGATATGAGGACTGTAGCAGATCGTAATGACATTGTCATTATTTTATTTGCAAATCTATCGGTGCGACCGCCCAATCTCAGCAAACAGGGGACAAACGCCCGCTACAGCACTCATTAGCACGGAGAATGAGTTTGTTTTCAGTCGCCTCAGCACCACCATATATAGAAAGCCCAACTGTTTTCAGTTGGGCTTTTCTTTTGGAAATTCCTTAATGTTGACGCGCTTTTACGGCGTTCGCCTTGTGACTTTTCTGCTATCAAAATCAGGTATTTTTTGCCGTTTTAACCGGAAATTACCCCATTTTCTCTCTCTGTTCTCAGTGACCCTCGTGACTTTTCACGAGGCCACATTCAATAAAATCAACGACTTACGCGGGGGCGGTTTGCAAGTTGAAATTGGTGGGCGGTAGCTGTGAATGGCTGTCCAGAAGCGTACTTTTCTGGCTTTTGAACGCGGTTTTGATCCCGTTTCAACAATCCATCACTTGACTCCATCCTTGTGGCCCGCGGGCCACAAGGATGGCCGCGCTTCATAATCCGGCCAATACTGGGGTGCTGCCGGAGGTGTCTTGCACGATCAAACCGGCAGACTCTTCCTATGCGCACGATGCCAGGCCCAAGTCCTTGTGTGCAGCCAATGCGACCGTGGCCAGCGCTACTGCGCCAATGGCTGCGCAAATATCACCCGTCGAAGCCGCCAACGCGAAGCTGGCAAGCGCTATCAGCAAAGCCGCACCGGGCGACACAAACACGCAGCACGCATGCACCAATGGCGCAAGCGCCTCGCGGCCACAACAAAGATAGTGACGCATCACAGTTCCCAGGTCACCCCTGCCGATGCTGTACTACAGGCCAACGAATCACACCCGGCAATCTCGCCAGATTCACAGGCCCCATCACCATGCAGTCCTATCGCATCGAATTCCATTGCACTGAGCACCACCGTCAACATCCGGATCAGCATGTCTGCACCGCTCTGGCGCTGCCACTGGTGCCAATCACCCTGTCCAGCGTTGGTGCGCCAAGGCTTTCTTCGCCACAGCAGGTGGGTGCGTAATGGTTGTTACCCCTGAACTGCGTGCCCAGATCCTGCGTCTGTACCTGGCCGATCAATGGCGAGTCGGCACCATCGCCCGTCAATTGCATCTTCACCGCGACACCGTGCGGCGTGTCTTGGCCGTCTCCAGTGTGCTGCGTGCACCTGCCGCCGTGCCGCTGCGCTTGATTGACCCCTTCATGCCGTTCATTCAGGAGACGCTCGCCAAGTTCCCCACACTGGCGGCCAGCCGCCTGCATGCCATGGTTCAAGAGCGTGGTTATGGTGGCGGTAGTTCGCATTTTCGCCATCTGGTGGTGCCACTGCGACCCCGGCCTGCAGCCGAAGCGTACTTGCGCCTTCGCACCCTCGCCGGTGAACAGGCCCAAGTGGACTGGGCCCATATGGGCTATGTAATGGTTGGCAAGGCCAAGCGGCCTTTGATGGCCTTCGTGATGGTGCTGTCGTATTCCAGGCGAATTTTTCTGCATTTCAGCCTGAATGCCCAGATGGACAGCTTCTTGCGCGGCCACGTTCTGGCATTTGAGGCCTGGGGCGGTGTTCCCTGGGTCATTCTTTCGGACAACCTCAAGAGCGCCGTGCTGGAGCGCATGGGCGATGCCATCCGGTTCAATCCGCAATACCTGGCCTTTGCGGCCCACTACCGGTTTGAACCACGCCCCGTGGCGGTCGCACGCGGCAATGAGAAGGGACGCGTGGAACGCTCAATCCGCTATATCCGGGACAACTTCTTTGCCGCCCGTGTCTATACGGACGTGGCGGACCTCAACGCCCAGGCCAAAGTCTGGACCGACGGGCCAGCGTCGACCCGGCCCTGGCCAGAAGGTGTGCAATTAACCGTGGCCCAGGCGTTTGAGACCGAGAAGCCCAAGCTGATGGCCCTGCCCATGGACGCCTACCCGGTGGATGCGCGGGGCGAAGTATCGGTGGCCAAGACGCCCTATGTGCGTTTTGACCTCAACGACTACTCCATCCCGCACACCCATGTACAGCGCACCGTGACGGTGCTGGCCAGCGCGGATCGGGTTCGCGTGCTCGATGGCGAGGCGGTGCTTGCCGACCATGTGCGCAGCTACGACAAGGGTGTTCAGGTCGAGATTGCAGCCCATGTGGACGCGCTGATAGAACGCAAACGCGGTGCCCGCCAGCACCGGGGAATGAGCCGACTGACCCAATCGGTACCGGCCATGGCGGATCTGTTGACCAGCGCCGCCGCCAAAGGCCATCACCTGGCCTCCATGACGCGGGTGCTGGGCCAAATGCTGGACCACTACGGCGCACCGGCTATGCAGGAGGCCGTGCTCGAAGCCCTGCGCCGAGACGTGCCGCACTACAACGCGGTGCGCCTTGCCCTGGAGCGTGCGCGCCAGGAACGACAGGACGCGCCACTGATCGTGCCGCAACTCTCCGAGCGAGCCCAGCGCATGGATGTGACGGTCAAGCCGCACCGATTGGACGCCTATGACGCATTGCAGGCACCCAGCCCTGACACCGATGTTGAAGAGGACACCCGATGAAGAACAGCACACCCGTAAACGCCAACATGGCGCAACTCCAAGCCCGAGCCAAGGAACTGCGCCTAGCCGGGTTGCTGGCTCACTGGGACACGCTGGTGAGTG
>JBBAPP010000233.1:0-3452 GCA_040400775.1 Polaromonas sp.
TTCATGAGCGGGGTTCAAGCACTCGTCAAGCTGCCGATGCTTCAGCAGTTGCGCGACCAGCTGCAAGGTAAAAATACAGCGGGTTTTATATCGGGCTACCGGGGCTCACCTCTAGGCGGCTATGACCAGGCGCTCTGGAAAGCAGCCCCGTACCTAAAAGCCCGCAACATCGTGTTTCAACCAGGTGTCAATGAAGAACTGGCCGCCACCGCTGTGTGGGGCACGCAGCAGCTGGGCTTTGCACCACCAGGCACCAACAAGTTTGATGGCGTTTTTGGTATCTGGTACGGCAAGGGGCCGGGCGTTGACCGCACGTCGGACGTCTTCAAGCACGCCAACATGGCGGGCACCACAGCCTGGGGCGGTGCGATTGCGATTGCCGGTGACGACCATATTTCAAAAAGCTCAACCGCCGCACACCAAAGCGACCATATTTTCAAGGCCTGCGGACTGCCGGTGTTCTTTCCGGCCAGCGTGCAAGAAATTTTAGACTTGGGCCTGCACGCGATTGCCATGAGCCGCTACGCCGGCGTGTGGGCGGGCATGAAGACGATACAAGAAATTGTGGAATCATCCGCCAGCGCGATGATCGACCCGGAGCGCGTACAGATCAAAACTCCCACAGACTTTGATATGCCGCCGGGGGGGGTGCATATCCGTTGGCCTGACGCGCCGCTGGCGCAAGAAGAACGGCTTTTTGACACCAAGTGGTACGCCGCACTGGCCTACATTCGCGCCAATCGACTCAACTACAACGCCATTCAAAGCAAGCAAGACCGTTTTGGCATGATTGCCAGCGGCAAAGCATTCAACGACACGCGCCAAGCCTTGATGGATTTAGGTTTAGACGATACGACTTGCCAGCAACTCGGTATACGCCTGCATAAAGTCGGCGTAGTGTGGCCACTGGAGGCGCAACTCACGCGTGAATTTGCCACTGGCTTGCAAGAGATTTTGGTGGTGGAAGAAAAGCGCCAGGTGATTGAATACCAATTAAAAGAAGAGCTCTACAACTGGCGCGCTGATGTGCGGCCAAATATTGTTGGCAAGTTTGGTGATGCGGCAGGCGGCGAGTGGAGTATGCCGAATCCATCGGCCAACACCTTGCTGCGCGCAAATGCTGATTTGTCGCCGGCGCTGATTGCCAAAGCGATTGCCGAGCGGGTAAAAAAGCTGGGCCTGGACAGCGACATGACCGCCCGCATCGACGCGCGCTTGGCCGTGCTGCGAGCCAAAGAACAGTCATTGACGGTGCTGACGGTGGACAGCGAACGCACGCCGTGGTTTTGCTCAGGCTGCCCACACAACACATCAACCAAAGTGCCTGAAGGCTCGCGCGCGATGGCCGGTATTGGCTGCCACTACATGGCACTGTGGATGGACCGCAGCACCACGGGCTTTACCCAAATGGGCGGTGAAGGCGTGCCGTGGGTCGGCCAGCAGCCTTTCACAACAGACACGCACATGTTTGCAAATTTGGGTGATGGCACGTACTTTCACAGCGGCTTGTTAGCCATTCGCCAATCGATTGCCGCAGGCGTGAACATCACCTACAAAATTTTGTATAACGATGCGGTGGCGATGACCGGTGGTCAGCAAATCGGCGAGCGGCCAGAAGGGCATTCCGTTGGGCAGATAGCCCAATCCATGCGGGCGGAAGGCGCTATGAAAATCATAGTAGTGACCGACCAACCTGAAAAGTACGACGACGGGAAATTGGCTGAGGGCGTGACGGTTCACCACCGTGATGAATTGGACGCGCTGCAAAAGCAGTTGCGCGACATCAAAGGATGCAGCGTCATCATTTACGATCAAACCTGTGCGACTGAAAAGCGTCGGCGCCGCAAACGCGGCACGCTGGTCGACCCGGCCAAGCGCGTAGTCATCAATGAGCTGGTGTGTGAGGGTTGTGGTGATTGCAGCGTGCAATCAAATTGCATGAGCGTGGAGCCGCTGGAGACTGAATTTGGTCGCAAACGGCAAATCAACCAGAGCACTTGCAACAAAGATATCTCGTGCGTCAAAGGGTTTTGCCCAAGTTTTATCACGGTTGAGGGTGGGCAACTCAAGAAAAAGTCAAAGGCGGATAACCAACTTAATCCGTTTGCATTGGGGGAAATTCCTGCGCCAAACATTCCCACGCTCAGCGCTCACCAGGTCTGGGGCACGGTGGTGGCAGGCGTGGGCGGCACAGGCGTCATTACCATCGGTCAGTTGATGGGCATGGCTGCGCACCTTGAAGGCAAAGGCATCGTCACACAAGACGCGGCAGGCCTGGCGCAAAAAGGCGGTAGTACCTGGAGCCATGTGCTGATCAGCGACACGCCCAATGGCATTTGCACCACGCGTGTCGGTACGGCCAGTGCGGACTTGATCATTGGCTGCGACCCGATTGTTGCGGCCAACAAGGAAACCATGGTTCGCATGGCCTTGGGCAGAACCCATGTGGCGCTCAATGCCCACAGCGCACCGACTGCTTCATTTGTGCACAACGGTGCGTGGACTAACCCTGGCGGGGCTTGCCAGGCAGAGATTTTAAAAGCCGTGGGTGCGGGCAAGCTGGGCGTGTTCAACGCCGATTTAGCCGCCACCAAACTGATGGGCGACAGCATTTACACCAACCCCATGCTGCTGGGCTATGCCTGGCAAAAAGGTTGGGTGCCCTTGACGTTGGATTCGCTGATTCGCGCCATAGAGCTCAATGCGGTGGCCGTCGACAACAACAAAACTGCTTTTACCTGGGGTCGACGCGCGGCATATGATCTGCCGTCAGTTGAGAAATTGTTTGCACCAGCGCAAATAATTACCATGCCCGAGTCGAGACTGGCGCGGGACAGTGTGGATGCGTTGGTTACCAAACGGGTTGAATTTTTAACGGCGTATCAGAATGCTGATTACGCCAAAACCTACGAAGCGTTTGTGCGTAAGACTGAAACGGTTGAATCCGCTTTGGGTAAGACGCTTCTGACGCAAAATGTGGCGCGTTACTTGTTCAAACTGATGGCCTACAAAGACGAATACGAAGTGGCGCGTCTGCACACCGACATGGCGTTTTTAACCAAAGTCAACGCCATGTTTGAAGGCGATTTCAAAATCAATTACAACCTGGCTCCGCCGATAATCTCGAAAAAGAACGAAAAAGGGGAGCTGCAAAAGCGCCAGTTTGGCCCGTGGATGTTGGCGGGTTTCAAAGTGCTGGCCAAGCTGAAAGGTTTGCGCGGTACCGCTTTTGATGTGTTTGGTAAAACCGAAGAACGACAGATGGAACGGGCGCTGATTGGCGAGTACATGTCGGCAATTGACACGCTACTTGAAAACTTGAACACCAGCAACCACGCAATTGCCGTCGACATAGCGCGCATCCCAGAACTCATCAAAGGTTTCGGCCATGTGAAAGAACGCAATGTGAAAACCGCCCGTTTGCAATGGGCCGGTTTGATGAAAGACTATGC
>JBBAPP010000234.1:0-3451 GCA_040400775.1 Polaromonas sp.
AATTTCTCTTGCTACCCGGGAGGCATCCATATGGGAAAACCTTGAACGCACCGCGTGATGCAAGTCTTGATGGCTACATCGTCACGACCGTCACGGCCTGCGACACCCGCTCGCAAAACCCGTCAATCTTTGCACCATCAATCCAGCGCACAACGGCCACCATGTCGCGCTCCGGGTCGATCCAGACCACGCTGGCGCCTGCACCGATGCAAAAGTAGCTCGCGGCTGACGCACTGGGGCATACGCCGCGCAGGCGGTTGAGCCAGACCAGGCTGCCGTACCAGGCGGCGATTGCGCAGGGCGCCACCATGCCCTGTATCCAGGCCTTTGACACTACTTGTTGACCGCCCACACGACCTTGGTCAAGCATCATCTGTCCAACCAGGGATTGATCCACACTGCTGATGGACAGGCCCGCGCCCCAATGCGTGCCTCCGGGCACCGACTGCATACGCTGGCCGTTGATCTCGACCCAACTATTGTCATAGCCTTCCCAGCGCCAGCCCTTGCTCAGGCCGCAGGGTTTCGCAATAGCTTCCCGGAAGACCTCGGGCAGTGGCCGCTTGAACAGATGCAACAGCGCCAGCCCGAGCTGGTTGATGCGCACGTCGTTGTATTCCCAGAAGGTGCCGGGGGTTTGCAACGGACGCGCATCGCCCTTTTTGCCACCCGCGCGCGCAGGTTGGTATTGCAAGTGGCGGTAACGGTCCACTGTGTCGGGGATGCCAAAGCATTCGCCCTCCCACTCACTGGTTTGCTGCAAGAGATGAAGCCAGCTGACGCTCTGATTGTGCAAACTGTCAAAACCAATGCCGGGCACTTTGACGCGCACCGGCTCATCCAGGTTGGTCAGGAGGCCGCGATCATGCGCGACACCGACTAGCAGCGCCAGATAGGTCTTGGCGATGGAGAAAGTCAGGTCGGCGCGCTGGGGTTCACCCCATTCAATGACTTGCTGACCACCCACCCGCACCACTCCCGAGACCGGGCCGCGTGGGTGCACAGGGCCGAGCAAGCGATTCCACGGCGCGGGGTCTAGTCGATGAATGCCCCAGTTGTTGTCAATGTCGCGGCCCCAGGGAGTTTCGTGATCGACGGTGAAGTCGATGGAGGCTTGGAGTTGGGCCAGGTCAACGGTCATCGGCGTTGTTTCAATCTACTGTTGCGCCGGAGGCGGCCACCACCTTGGCCCATTTCTCGGTTTCAGACGCGATGACTTTGCCGAAGTCTTCCGGCGTGCCGCCTATGGGCGCGCCACCCAAGGCTGCCAGGCGCTCCCGCATTTTCGGGTCGGCCAGGGCGCGGTTCACCTCGGCGTTGATTCGGTCGATGGCTTCACGCGGTGCGCCCTTGGGCATGCCGACACCGAACCAGGCCGTGGCTTCGTAGCCGCTGACCGTGTCGCCCACAGTGGGCACCTCAGGCAAGGACGGTTCACGACCGGCAGAGGTCATGGCCAGGGCGCGGATGGTGCCCGCCTTGATGTGCGGGGCGGAAGAGGGCAGGTTGTCGAAGAACACCTGCACCTGACCCGCGATCAGGTCGTTCAGCACCGGGCCCGCACCCTTGTAGGGGATGTGCAGCATGTTGCAGCCGGTCATGAACTTGAACAACTCGCCGGAGAGGTGGGTAGAGGTGCCGCTGCCGGACGAGGCCATATTGACCTTGCTCGGATTGGCCTTGCAAAAGGCAATGAACTCGGCCACGCTCCTGGCCGGCACGTTGTTGGCCACCACCATCACATTGGGTGTGCGTACCAGTCCCGCGACCGGCGCAATGTCACGTATGAAGTTGTAGTTCAATTTTTTATACAAAGAAGCATTGATGCCATTTGCCGGGTTGACCAGCAGCATGGTGTAGCCGTCGGGTGCGGCGTTGACCACGGCTTCGGTGCCAATGTTGTTGCCAGCACCGGGCCGGTTCTCGACGATCACGGGCTGGCCCAGCTTCTCGGTGAGCCAGACCGCAACAATGCGTGCCAGCACATCGGTGGTGCCGCCGGGTGGGTACGGCACGATCCATTTGACGGGCCGAGCCGGGTAACTCTGTGCGTTGGCTGTGCCGAAACTGGCCGCCAAAGTGAACAGGATAAGGGCGGTAAAACGAACGAAACGTGTCATCGGTTCTCCTAATCGGTTGATAATGCATGTGAAGCGATCCAGTTTCAAATTGTGAGCCTGAATCCATAATCCAAAATAACTGTACGTGATTTTCAGCTTGAAAGTCCGAGCTATTCCAAGAATATGTCGTGATATTGCCTTCGCAAGTGCTTCATCAGTATCGCCGGCACTGCCTGCCTACCAATCGAACCTGTCAATCTAAAAGGCCACCCAACGTCGCGCATTATTGCTCCAGCCTTGTGAATTATCAAGCGGCATAGCGAACCCGCTGGTCCTGAAAGTAGGCCATCACGCGCTCTGGAGATTGCTCGAGCATGGCCATGTGCTGACTCGCAGCAGCACGCAGTTAGGCTTTGGTTCACACCAGCACGCGCGCCTGCCCATCTCCTGCTTTAAATTAGCATTGAGCCGCTCCTCGGGGTTCAGCTGGGGACTGTAACTGGGCAAGTAAAACAGATCAATTTGCGGGCTGTGCTCTGCTACCCAAGCCATGACAATCCGGCTGTGATGAACCCGCAAGTTGTCCAGAATCAAAAAGCTTTTTTACCCACACTTTAAAGCGATAGGTTCAAAAATTCGATGAATTTTTCCGCATCAAAGGCCTCATCAATAGCCATCCAGCGGGTCTTGCCTTGATGGGTCACTGTGGCAATCATCGACAGCTTATGGCGGGTGCCGCCTACAGCCATAGCCACAGGTGTTTTGCCTGCTGGCGCGTATTCGAGCCATTGGTATGACTTGGCGGCTATCGCAAAAAACAGCATATTTTTCTGCAGCCTGTGGCAACCCCGATCTAGCCAAAGCGCTGGCGGAGCACAAGTCGGTGTTCTTTGTAGAGAAAAATGCGGCCAGCACAAAGATCGATTATTTCGCAGCAACCGGTGGTCAACTTCAATCCATTCCAACCGGTGAATCATTGGCCTCTCTGGGGCAAGATTACACCGCACTGCGCGAGGTTGGCGGCAACGATTTCGGGAGCCAAGGTGATGAGATTTAACATCCGGCTCACACAGCTGTTGTCTACGCCCTGCAATGCTGCAAACACCTTCAAGGATTTGATATCCCTAAGTCCAGCATGGCCAGACAAGGGTGGCCTCGTGCAAGCTTCAGTTGTAGCGGCGTGGGTGCTGTACCGTTTAGTTGAACTGTATTTCCAGCAATATTGGGGCTTGACGGTGCTGGTGCTCCAGAGGTGCCTGATGTCGACCTTGCGCACGCGCCAGGCCAAACGCTTTTTGATGGCGCTTATTTGATCGAGACAGGCGCCAATGCTCTAGCAATACTGGCTTCACCCCGGCCGTACACAGCCGCACTGTAGTTGGCAACAGTGT
>JBBAPP010000235.1:0-3428 GCA_040400775.1 Polaromonas sp.
AAGAGCGTTTCTGCCCTAGCACTTTCCCTAGTCTTTTTGACAGCTGTTTGACAGCCAATGGGCGCATGATGGTTGGGTTAATTTTGAATTTCATTTCATGACATCCATGGAGACCGATATGACCCATCTTATGCGTCGCGATAGCTTTTTAAAATCCCTGGCCGCTTTGGCTACAGGGGCCTCATTGCCTTTGTCCGCATGGGCGGCTGCGAATATCAAAATGATGATTCCCGCCAACCCAGGCGGTGGCTGGGACACCACGGGTCGTGCCTTGGGAAAGGCCATGCAAGAGTCCGGTGCGGCCAGCACGGTGACGTTTGAAAACAAAGGTGGCGCTGCTGGCGCTTTGGGCCTGGCTCAATTTGTAAACGGTGCCAAAGGCGATGGCAATGCCCTCATGGTCATGGGCGCTGTGATGTTGGGCGGCATCATCACGGGTAAACCCCCGGTTAATTTGAGCCAGGCAACGCCGATTGCGCGCCTGACCAGCGAGTACAACGTATTTGTGCTGCCCGCCAACTCGCCCTTCAAGTCGATGGCCGAGGTGATTGAGCAGCTCAAAAAAGACCCTGGCAGCGTCAAGTGGGGGGGCGGTTCGCGTGGCTCAACCGAGCATATTGCAGCGGCCATGATTGCCCGTGAAGTTGGTGTTGATCCATCGAAGATCAACTACGTTGCTTTCAGGGGCGGCGGTGAAGCCACAGCGGCTATTTTGGGCGCTAACGTCACGGTGGGCGGCAGCGGTTACAGCGAGTTTTCTGAGTACATTGCATCTGGCAAGATGAAGGCTATCGCGGTCACGTCTGATGCACGCCTCAAAGGCACGACCGTGCCAACGCTGAAGGAGCAGGGCATCAATGTGGTGATTGGCAATTGGCGCGGTGTGTATGGCGCACCCGGTATCACACCCGCCCAGCGTAAAGAGTTGACGGATGTCGTGCTCAAAGCCATTAAGAACAAGAGCTGGCTGGACGCGTGCGAGAAAAACAACTGGACATCTGCAGTTCTGACCGGTCCCGCGTTCGACAAGTTTGTGGACGATGACTTTGCCAGTTTGCGCGCGACGATGGTCAAGTCAGGGATGATTTAGGCTGCATCTATAAATTCTTTTTTCGGGCGAATTGCGGCCTTGCATGGTGCTCACAATCCTCATGTACCTGAGTACATTGCGGTTGTTACGCGCCATGCGCCTTGTACTTCATCCTGACAACGCAGTTGCAGTGCAGACTAACTTGTACCCAAGTTACGTCGAAACTAAAAACTGAATGTCTAGACGTACCCGCAGCTCCAGTTTTTAACCGGGTAAAAAATGACACAACAAAACCCCTCAAGCCTTCAAACTGTTGTTGCCAGTGGCGTGCTGCTGATTGGCCTGGGTCTGGCGGCGGGTGCTATCAGCATTCCGTCAGCAGCAGGCTATGGCGGCGTAGGGCCCAATTTTTTACCTTGGTTGGTCTCAACAGCCTTGATGGCCTGCGGCGCTTTTATGGTGTGGGAGGCACGCAACGGCGGGTTTCGAGCCTTGGACGAGCCGGATGGCGTCTTGCCTTGCTGGTCTGGCTTTGCCTGGTTATCAGCAGGTTTGCTGGCCAATGCGGCACTGATCACCAGCATCGGATTCATCCTCAGTTGTACGCTGTGTTTTGTACTCGCAGTTCAAGGCCTGCGCAGTGCCGAAGGCAAGCTTGATGTGCGGCCCGCCAAGCTCATCAAAGACATACTTATCGGCATGACAATAGCCGCACCGGTGTACTGGATGTTCACCAAATTCTTAGCCATTAATTTGCCTGGCCTGACGTCGACAGGGTGGCTGTAGTGCCGCCTCACAGCCCATTTGCCAGTTTGTACATGTTCTCGCCGCGCATCGCCGCGTTGCAGGCCTTGTCCATGCCCCGGCATGGCCGTGCAGTCTGCGCCTTGCGCTGTACGCCAATAACTTCGTGCCATTCCGTCAACTGGACTATGAGGCGACACTAAATGGATATTTTTGGCCAACTGATGCAGGGCTTTGCCACTGCCGCCACTCCGGTTAATTTGCTTTGGTGTTTTGTCGGCTGCGCGCTTGGTACCGCCGTAGGCGTGTTGCCCGGCATTGGCCCCGCCGTTGCGGTAGCCATGCTGCTGCCCATCACCGTCAAGGTTGAAGCTACAGCATCGATGATATTTTTCGCCGGTATTTACTACGGTGCTATGTATGGCGGCTCCACCACCTCGATTTTGCTGAACACGCCGGGCGAAACCGCCAGCATGGTCACTGCGATGGAAGGCAACAAAATGGCCAAAAGCGGCCGTGCCGGTGCAGCGCTGGCCACGGCTGCCATCGGCTCTTTTGTGGCCGGCACCATTGCCACGGTCATCGTCACATTGTTTGCGCCGGTGGTTGCTGATTACGCCGTCAAACTCGGCCCCCCTGAGTACTTCATGTTGATGCTGTTGGCCTTTACCACTGTCAGCGCCGTGCTAGGTAAAAGCACGATTCGCGGCTTGACAGCGCTGTTTATTGGCTTGGCCGCAGGCTTGGTGGGCTTAGACCAAATCTCCGCCCAAGCGCGCTACACGGGCGGCGTGCCCGAGCTGCTGGACGGCATTGAAATTGTCTTGGTAGCGGTGGGCCTGTTTGCCGTGGCTGAAGCGCTGTACGCGGTGCTGTACGAAGGCAAGCAAAGCGACACCCAAAACAAGCTCAGCAAGGTTTACATGACGGGCAAGGACTGGCGCAGGTCCATCCCCGCCTGGCTGCGCGGCACGGCCATTGGTGTGCCTTTTGGCTGCATCCCCGCTGGCGGCACCGAGATACCTACATTTTTAAGTTACGCGGCTGAAAAAAAGCTCGCCAAAGACAAATCGGAATTTGGCAACCAGGGCGCCATCGAAGGCGTGGCCGGGCCTGAGGCTGCCAACAACGCCACCGTGACTGCCGCGATGATCCCGCTGCTCACTCTCGGCATACCAACCTCTAACACCACAGCCATTTTGCTGGGCGCATTTCAAAACTACGGTATTCAGCCCGGTCCGCAGTTGTTCAGCACCTCGTCTGCGCTGGTGTGGGCGCTGATTGCATCGCTTTACATCGGCAACGTCATGTTGCTGGTGCTGAACTTGCCGCTGGTCGGCCTGTGGGTGAAGTTACTCAAAATTCCCAAACCCTACCTGTATGCAGGCATTTTGATTTTTGCCACCGTTGGTGTGTATGGCATGCGGCAAAGCGCGTTTGATTTGTTTTTGCTTTACGCCATTGGCGTACTGGGGGTGGTGATGCGGCGTTTTGACTTTCCAACCGCCCCCGTCATCGTCGGCATGATTCTGGGTCCCCTGGCTGAAGCCCAGCTGCGCAACGCCATGTCAATAGGCGAGGGCAGCGCGATGGTTTTTGTGCAGCGCCCGGTGTCGCTGATTCTGATCGTCGTAGTCATAGCCGTGCTGGTGTT
>JBBAPP010000236.1:0-3419 GCA_040400775.1 Polaromonas sp.
AGTCCTCAAAAGCTTTATCGGCCAAGGCTACTACAGCACCCACACGCCTGGCGTGATCTTGCGCAACATCTTGGAGAACCCGGCTTGGTACACCGCCTACACCCCCTACCAAGCTGAAATTTCACAGGGCCGGATGGAAGCGCTGATCAACTTTCAAACCATGATTTGCGACCTGACGGGCATGCCGATCGCCAATGCGTCAATGCTCGACGAAGCAACAGCAGCAGCCGAGGCGATGACCCTTGCCAAACGCAGCGTCAAAAGCAAATCCAACACCTTCGTGGTGGCGGGTGATTGCCATCCGCAAACCATTGAGGTGATCCAAACCCGCGCCGAACCGCTAGGCATCACCGTGCTGCTGGCCAACTCTGCGCCCGAATGGCATAGCGCCTTGCAAGGCGACTACTTTGCCGTGCTGGCACAGTACCCTGCCACCAGTGGCTCTATTTCCGACTTGCGCGCTGACGTGGCGGTGGTGCACGGCAAACAGGCAGCGTTCATCGCCGCCGCTGACCCGCTGGCGCTGACGCTTTTGACACCACCCGGCGAATGGGGCGCAGACATTGTGGTGGGCACCACGCAGCGCTTTGGCATGCCCATGGGTGCTGGTGGCCCGCACGCAGCCTACCTGGCGTGTAAAGACGAATTCAAACGCTCCATGCCGGGCCGCCTGGTCGGCGTATCGGTGGACGTGCATGGCAACCCGACGTATCGCCTGGCTTTGCAAACCCGCGAGCAACACATTCGGCGTGAAAAAGCCACGTCCAACATCTGCACTGCGCAGGTCTTGCCAGCCGTCGTCGCCAGCATGTACGCGGTGTACCACGGCCCGCAGGGCTTGAAGCGCATTGCCCAGCGCGTGGCCAGCTACACGGCTATTTTGGCGCGTGGTTTGGTTGCGATGGGTTGCCCGGTTCGTAGCGACACCGCTTTTGACACCCTGAGTTTAAAAACCGATGGCGCTACAAATTCAATAGCATCTTGCGCACGCGATATGGGTCTGAACCTTCGAATTTACTGGAAAGACTACCTGTCTATTGCATTGGACGAAACCACCACCCGGGCTGACATTGAACTGCTCTGGTCAGTCTTTGCCAAACCCGGCCAAGCCTTGCCAAAAGTTGCTGATTATGAAAAGGGCATAGAGCCGCTGATCCCCAGCGAGCTACGCCGAACCAGTGATTTTTTAACCCATCCGGTGTTCAACACCCACCATTCAGAGACCGCCATGCTGCGCTATATTCGGCGTTTGAGCGATAAGGATTTAGCACTTGACCGCAGCATGATTCCGCTCGGCTCTTGCACCATGAAACTGAACGCTACCAGCGAGATGATCCCGATCACCTGGCCAGAGTTTGCCAACATGCATCCGTTTGCGCCCGCAGACCAGCAACATGGCTATGCCGAGCTTGATCGGCAATTGCGTGACTGGCTCTGCCAGGCCACTGGCTATGCTGGCATCAGCCTGCAGCCTAATGCGGGCTCACAGGGCGAATACGCTGGTTTGCTGGTCATCAAGGCTTTTCATGATGCCCAGGGCCAGGGTCACCGCAACATTTGCCTGATACCCGCATCGGCCCACGGCACCAACCCAGCCAGCGCACAAATGGTGGGCATGACGGTGGTCGTCACCGCCTGCGACGCCAAAGGCAACGTAGACATGGCCGACCTAGAGGCCAAATGCGAACAACACAGCGCCAACCTGGCAGCAGTGATGATCACCTACCCATCCACCCACGGCGTGTTTGAAGCCAACGTCAAAGAGCTGTGCGCGCTGGTACACCGCCATGGCGGCCGCGTGTATGTCGATGGCGCCAACATGAACGCACTGGTGGGCACCGCAGCGCCGGGCGAGTTTGGCGGCGACGTCAGCCACCTTAATTTGCACAAAACTTTTTGCATTCCGCACGGTGGCGGCGGGCCAGGTGTTGGCCCGGTGTGTGTGGTGGCGGACTTGGTGCCGTATTTGCCCGGCCACGTAGCAGGCGGCTTGGCAGGTGGTGGTGTGGGTATGGCGCAATTTTTCGACGGGCCGCCCCTAGAAAAATTAGCCCCCTCGGGGGGCAGCGAAGTACACGCAGTGACGAGCGTGGGGGCCATATCAGCAGCACCGTTGGGCAACGCAGCGGTCCTTCCTATCAGCTGGATGTACTGCCGCATGATGGGCCCAGAAGGTTTGAAGCAGGCGACTGAAATTTCGATTCTGTCGGCCAACTACATCAGCACCCGCCTGAAAGACCACTTCCCCACCCTGTACGCCAGCGAGGCAGGCTATGTGGCGCACGAATGTATTCTGGACTTGCGCCCCCTGAAAGAAACCAGCGGCGTGACCGCAGAAGACGTGGCCAAGCGACTGATGGACTACGGCTTTCATGCACCGACGCTGAGCTTTCCCGTAGCGGGCACGCTGATGGTCGAGCCGACTGAAAGTGAAGACCTCAGAGAAATCGACCGCTTCATCAACGCCATGATCGCCATCCGTGCAGAGATTGCGCAAATTGAAGCCGGCACCTGGCCACAAGACAATAACCCTCTGAAACACGCCCCACACACCGCAGCCAGCGTTATTGCAGCCGAGTGGGACAGGCCGTATTCACGCGAAGTAGCCGCCTTCCCGGTAACCGCCTTGAAAACATCCAAGTACTGGCCCACAACAGGCCGTGTCGACAACGTTTACGGCGACCGTAACCTGATGTGCAGCTGTGTGCCTGTCAGCGACTACACCTAAGGGCTTGTTAAGGGGGTTTTATTGCTATGAATGACATAGCATGAAGCCTTTCACCCTTGCTTTCATCGGCGCTAGTCTGCTGTTAGCCGCAGTCCTGTGGTGGCTGTGGACACCTGACAAAGACCGCGCTGCGTTAGAGCGCTACTACCTGAACGCCCCCAGCGACATGATTGAGCTTGCAGGCACGCGCCTGCATGTGCGAGACAGCGGGCCAAAAACCGCACCCGCCTTGATTTTTCTGCACGGCTTTGGCGCCAGTCTGCACACCTGGGAGCCATGGATCGCTGTTTTGGCAAAGGACTGGCGCGTGATTCGCATTGACCTGCCCGGCTCTGGCCTCAGCCTGCCGGACCCAACAGGCGACTATTCAGACAAACGCAGCCTTGTCATCCTCAATGCCTTGATGGACAAGCTGGGTCTGTCCCGCGCCAGTCTGGTGGGCCACTCCATCGGCGGGCGCATCGCCTGGACGTTTGCGGGCACCTATCCAGCGCGGGTTGACAAGCTGGTACTGGTGTCGCCCGACGGCTTTGCCAGCCCGGGTTTTGAATACGGCAAAACACCTGAAGTACCCATGATGGTCAAACTGATGCGCGTCACTCTGCCAAAGCCGCTATTGCGCATGAGCCTGAAACCCGCCTACGCAAAGCCAGAAACCATGACTGAAGAACTTGCTACCCGCTACCACGAC
>JBBAPP010000237.1:0-1866 GCA_040400775.1 Polaromonas sp.
GACGGCTGATCGAACTCAAAATCGAACACGCCGACCTGAACGCACTGGTTGATATTGCGGCCCATGCCGTGCCTGTGGACGAGCTGATACTCAGGCGCCTTAAAAAACGCAGATTACACCTGCGTGACCAGATATCGCAGCTAGCACTATCACTTGACCCACCCGAGCCCGCCTGATGAGTCTGGCGCTTGAAGTTCAGTCGGCTTTTACGCCGGGCGGTGTGTTGTCTCGCACCGCGGATCAGTTTGTGGCCAGAAGCGGCCAGCTTGACATGGCACTGGCAATCGCAAGCGCCATTGAAAACAGCCAAACGCTGGTGGTGGAGGCCAGCACCGGTGTGGGTAAAACTTACTCTTATCTGGTGCCCGCTTTACTCAGTGGTGAGCGTGTACTGGTGTCTACTGCCACCAAAGCCCTGCAAGACCAGCTTTTTGGCCGTGATTTGCCGCGTTTGGTCGAGGCTTTGGGTGTGCCCGTTCGTACCGCGTTGCTCAAAGGTCGCGCCAGCTATGTGTGCTTGCACCGTGTGTCCTTGGCGCGGCAGGACAGCAGCGTCACTGATCGCAGCGCTTTACGGGCATTGGCCAAAATTGAGCAATGGTCTCAAACAACCAAAGCTGGTGATCTGGCGGAGTTACCTGGTTTGGATGAACGCTCGCCATTGATACCGTTGGTGACGTCGACGCGTGAGAACTGCCTGGGCGCGCAATGCCCACAGTTTCGCAGTTGCCACGTCAATTTGGCAAGGCGCGAGGCCATGGCCGCTGATGTGCTGGTCATCAACCACCATTTGTTTTTTGCTGACTTGGCGGTTCGTGAATCTGGCATGGCCGAGTTGCTGCCGACGGTGCGGATTGCAATTTTTGATGAGGCGCACCAGCTCAATGAAACAGGGGTTCAGTTCTTGGGTAAAAACCTGACGACCGGCCAATTGCTTGATTTTTCTCGAGATCTATTGGGTACGGGCCTGCAACTGGCGCGCGGCCTGGTGGACTGGCAGAAAGTGGTGGGCGACTGCGAGCGCGCCGCCAGAGAACTCAGGTTGTGTGCTGGCAAGGCTTATTCGGCAAGCAAGCTCAGGTGGGTCGGGCAGGTGCCAGAAAGCCTGGCGGCTGAGAGCTGGGAGAGTAGCCTTCTAGGTGTTGCCGAAGCGTTGAAAAATGCATCTGCCGCGCTCGACACAGTAACTGAAATTGCCCCCGACTTTGTGCGCTTGCTTGAACGTTCAGGCGCACTGGCTGAACGAGCCGAAAGCTTTTTGGGTCCATGCCGGCCAGGCTGTGTGCGTTGGGTCGATGTCAGCGCGCAACTACGCTTGGTGGAATCACCCTTGACCATTGCCGAGGCGGTTAAAACCAAATTGCTGACAGCCTCCCCAGAATCGGCAAAGACATGGATATTTACCTCTGCAACATTGGGCGATGACGATCAGCTGAGCTGGTTTACCCAGCCCTGCGGCCTAGAAAATGCACATATTCTTCGCGTCGGAAGTCCGTTTGATTATGCCGAGCAGGCGGCGCTTTATATTCCTCAGGATTTCCCTAAACCTGCTGATCCCACGCATGCTTTGAAGGTGGCAGAGTGTGCTGCAGCATGGTCACGGCAACTGGGTGGCCGCACTCTGGTATTGACCACGACGCTGAAGGCGCTACGCGTGATTGGCGATGCGCTGGCGTCGACTTTTGAGGCATCTGGTGAGCTTGACGTTTTGGTGCAAGGCGCGATGCCGAAAAGACTGCTGATTGAGCGTTTCAGGCAAGGCAGCACGGGTGGTCAGCGTGGCTGTGTGCTGGTGGCCTCGGCCTCATTCTGGGAAGGCATTGATGTGCCTGGTGACGCATTGCAATTGGTGATCATCGATAAGTT
>JBBAPP010000237.1:1966-3418 GCA_040400775.1 Polaromonas sp.
AGCGCGCGACTTGCACTTCTGACTGCGCCAGCGAATTGACGGTGTGGCCCATACGTAGTCTGGCATCTGGGCTATAGCGCGAGTCTGGGAAACGGGTTACCAGCTCTTTGAGGGATTCAAAAGATTCTTTGGCGGCTTTTTGGTCGCGTTCTGCCAAATCTTGGCGAATCAAGTTGCCAAAAAGACCCAGGTTGTCGTTGAAGTTGACCAATCCTTTGAGGTAAAGCGCGTAGTCCAGCGCAGGACTGGAGGGATGAAGCTTGATGAACCGGTTCAACGTGGCAACCGCCTGGACTTGTTCGCTGTTTTTGAACTGGGCATAGGCTTTTTCAAGTTGCGCCTGTTGCGCCAACGGCGTTCCAGCGGCACGGCCTTCGAGTTTTTCAAACAATAAAGCGGCCTTGTCATAGGCGCCAGATCTGGACTCATCCTTGGCTTCAGCATAAATCTTGTTGGGGCTCCATGCCTCGGTCGGGTCAATGGGCTTGCTAGCGCACGCTGCCAGCACAAAGCAAAACCCAAGCAGGGCTGTAGCAAGTGGTGATACGCTGGAAGCAACCGATAATTTAGGCGAAAACATGGCGACTGACCTCTACGAATGGCTAACTTGAAGCGACAAAATCCGATTATATCTAGCGCTGCCATGGCCGCTTCGACTGCGGGCGATGAACATGAGGAGGCGGATGCTTTAGTTGACGCTGCGGCGTTTGAACTGCGTCTGGCTGTGGTTCCTGCAGAGTGCCACGGCCAGCGTCTGGATCTTGCCTTGGTGCAAGTCGTGCCTGAGTTTTCTCGCAGTTATTTGCAGCAATTGATAGATTCTGGCGGCGTTATTCACAGCGGGCGTACGCAAACCAAGTCTTCTGCCAAAGTCAAAGCAGGTGACCGCCTGAGCATTGAGCTCAAACCGACGCCGCAAAGCCAAGCCTTCAAGCCTGAGCCGATGCTGCTGGATGTGGTGTACGAAGACGCGCATATTATGGTGATCAACAAGCCGGCAGGCTTGGTGGTGCATCCAGCGCCTGGCAACTGGGGCGGCACACTGTTGAATGGTTTGTTGGCACGCGATGCCCAGGCTTTTTTGCTGCCGCGTGCGGGCATCGTCCATCGCCTGGACAAAGACACCAGCGGCTTGATGGTGGTGGCGCGTACCCGGCTGGCGATGGACCAGCTGGTAAAAATGATTGCTAGCCGCAGTGTCAACAGGCAATACATCGCTCTGGCGCACAAGCCCTGGCAAGGAGCGAGAACACGTCAAGTTGATTTGCCCGTCGGACGTGACATAAAAAACCGCCTGCGTATGGCGGTGGTGGATTTAGCCAAAAATCCAGGTAAAACCGCGTCAACGACCGTCACCCTGCTAGAAAACGGGTTTAACTGCTGTCTCGTGCGCTGCAAGTTGCACACCGGTCGAACCCATCAAATTCGCGTCCATATGGCGGCCCTTGCGCA
>JBBAPP010000238.1:0-3415 GCA_040400775.1 Polaromonas sp.
CGACGGACAGACATATTTTCACCAATCTTACCGATCAAGCCTTTGCGCACGTCTTCAACGGTCGGGCCGAAGCCGTCCATGCTGAGCGCCATAGCGCCAACCGAAGCCACATCCGCCGGATTGTTTTTGACAATTCCAAGTGCTACCGCATTGGTGAAGGCCAAAAAACTGTCGTTTTTGGTGACGAAATCAGTTTCGCAGTTAATCTCGACCAGCGCACCCACATCGCCCGCAGCGTGGTAGGCAATCACGCCCTCAGCCGTGATGCGGGACGCGGCCTTGCCAGCCTTGTTGCCCAGCTTGACGCGCAGAATTTCTTCGGCTTTTTCAAAGTTACCGTCCGCTTCGGTCAGGGCTTTTTTACACTCCATCATCGGCGCATCGGTTTTGGCGCGCAACTCGGCGACCATGCTTGCAGTAATTGCCATTTTTAAACTCTCCAAATACATTTTTAAGTTGTAAAAAAGGGGCTACGCGAGCCCCTTTTTCGCGTCTAACGCAAAGCAGCTTGACTTAAGCGGCTGCGACTTCCACAAATTCGTCTGAGCTCTCAGGCTGAACCATTTTGACCACCTCATTGGTCGCATTGGCGCGGCCTTCGATGATGGCGTCAGCAATACCGCGAGCGTACAACGCAACCGCTTTGGACGAGTCATCATTGCCCGGAATCACATAGTCGATACCGATGGGTGAATGGTTGGAGTCCACCACGCCAATCAATGGAATACCAAGCTTTTTGGCCTCCAGAATCGCGATTTTGTGGAAGCCCACGTCGATCACGAAAATCGCATCAGGCAACGCTACCATGTCCTGAATGCCACCAATGTCTTTTTCAAGCTTTTCGATTTCACGCTTGAAGGTGAGTTGTTCTTTTTTGCTGATGGTGTCCAGGCCAGCTTCTTGCTGGGCCTTCATTTCCTTCAGGCGCTTGATCGATGTTTTGACAGTCTTGAAGTTGGTCAACATGCCGCCCAGCCAGCGCTGGTCAACAAACGGGACGCCTGCACGTTTGGCTTCCATGGCAACCGTTTCGCGTGCTTGGCGCTTGGTGCCGACCATTAAGATGGTGCCGCGGTTAGCCGACAGCTGTTTGGCGAACTTCATCGCCTCGTTGTACATCGGCAACGATTTTTCAAGGTTGATGATATGGATGCGGTTGCGATGACCGAAGATGTACGGAGCCATCTTGGGATCCCAAAAACGGGTTTGGTGACCAAAATGGACACCGGCTTCCAGCATTTCGCGCATGGTAGTTGACATAGTAAACACTCCAAAGGTTGTGACTAAAATCAGCGCTTATCGTGAAGAATTATTTCTTCACAACACCTTGAATGGCTGATTTGCAATTAACTCTGCAAAGTAACATTTATTTCTATTTGTCGTCTGCAAAGCCAGTCGATTATAGCACCCTGAAACCCTATTTATGACCTCACCCCTCAGCAAGCTGCCTGACATGCACGCAGCGTCCCAAAGCCATGCATGCCGTAACGTCTACATGCCAGGTTACGCGCCCATTGTTGTAGCCAGTGACGCGCCCTCCGGGCCTCTTGCGGGAATGCCAGTCTCGGTCAAAGACCTGTTTGATGTCGCTGGCCAGGTCACCAAAGCAGGCTCTAAAGCGCTACGAAACGCCTCCATCGCAAGCGTAGATTGCCCCGCCGTCGCCCGACTTCGGGCTGCTGGTGCGACCCTCGCCGGGCGTACCAATATGGTGGAGTTTGCCTTTTCAGGCGTGGGCATCAACCCGCACTACGGCACGCCGGTCAACCCAGCTGATGGAACAGTCGAACGTATACCCGGCGGTTCATCATCAGGCGCGGCGGTGTCGGTGGCGACTGGCGCAGCGCTGATTGGCTTGGGGTCAGACACGGGCGGCTCCATTCGCATCCCGGCCGCGTTGTGTGGCATCGTCGGTTTTAAGAGCACCGCGCGACTGGTGCCCACTGCGGGCGCCCTGCCCTTGTCGACCAGTCTGGACACCGTTTGCGCAGTAACACGCACCGTGTCAGACGCCATCACTGTGCATGCAGTCTTGGCGGCTCGCAGCGTCATATTGGCCAGAAAACCGCTGATGAATTGCCGTTTTGCTATATCTCGTACATTGATGCAAGATGCCTTGGACAGCACAGTAGCCAAAGCTTTTGAACGCAGCTTAAAACTCTTAAGAGCCGCTGGCGCAAGCATTGTAGAGATCGACCTGAGCGACATCAACGAGCTCGCCAGCATCAACGCCACGGGCGGATTATCGGCAGCAGAAAGTTACGCCTGGCATCGCCATTTAATAGCTAAGCAGCAAGCTGACTACGACCCGCGCGTGGCGCTGCGTATCTTGCGTGGGGCGAACATGACGGCGTTTGACTACATTGATCTGCTGGCCGCGCGGGCTGACTGGATTTCCAGAATGGAGGCAGCTTTGCAAGGCTTCGACGCGGTGCTGTCACCCACCGTGCCGATCGTTGCCCCATCGATTGCGAGTGTGCTGAGCGATGACACTGAATTCTTTAGGGTCAACGGCCTGCTGCTGCGCAACCCGTCGGTGGTCAACATGCTAGACGGCTGCGGTATCTCCCTGCCCTGCCACACGCAAGATGAATTACCCGTTGGCCTGATGCTCTGGCACGCTGCGTTGCATGACGATACGGTGTTGGATGCGTCTTTGCAGGTTGAAACTCTGCTCCAACAATCACTATTAAAATAATAGCTACTTGCGCCTATATCCATTGGTCTAGAGCCGTATTTAATCTAAAAACGATAAAAACAATGAATTTAGCCTTTTTCAAGCCTTCTGTGAGTTCAAAACACATATGAAGGTCGCCGTCATAGGTGCCGGCATCATCGGCATCACCACCGCCTACGAGTTGGCGGTTGATGGCCATGAGGTCACGGTGTTTGAACGCCGAAGCGCTGCCGCTGAAGAAACCAGCTTTGCCAATGCAGGTGTTGTAGCGCCTGGCTCTGTGACACCTTGGGCAGCACCGGGCATGCCAGGCAAGGTGCTTGGCAACCTGCTCAGCCGCCACGCCGCCGTCAAGCTCAGTTTGCCGCTCTCAGCCAGCGACCTGGTCTGGATGTGGAAATGGTGGCGGGCTTGCAAGCTGGAGTCCTATTTAACCAACCGCACGAGGCTGCAACGCCTGGCCTTCTACAGCCGCGAGCGCCTGCACCACCTGACAACCGAGCTGCAGCTCGACTACGACCGCTCTCCCGGCTACACCGTGCTGCTGCGCAGTGACAAAGACAGCCGCATGGTGCAACCTGGCCTGCAAGTGCTACGCGATGCAGGCGTGGCTTTCAGTGAGATTGATGCAGATGGCGTGCGCAAAATCGAGCCCGCCATCAATCCAGACACTGAATTTTTAGGTGGCATACATCTGCCTGACGATGAAGTGGCCAACTGCCGCCAGTTTGCGCTGCT
>JBBAPP010000239.1:0-3375 GCA_040400775.1 Polaromonas sp.
CGTCACCAAAATGCGGCAGCCTGATGCGCCAATCGGGTGGCCAATCGCAATCGCACCGCCGTTGACGTTGACTTTGCTGGTGTCCCAGCCCATTTCATGGTTTACAGCGCAGGCCTGTGCCGCAAAGGCTTCGTTGATTTCGAGCAGGTCGAGGTCAAGAGGCTTCCAGCCAGCGCGCGCCAGTGCTTTGGTCGATGCAGGCACGGGGCCCATGCCCATGGTGGCTGGGTCCAGGCCGGTGGTGGCGTAACTGGCGATGCGGGCGAGAGGCGTCAAGCCGAGCGCAGCGGCTTTCTTGGCCGTCATCACCATCACAGCGGCAGCCCCATCGTTCAGGCCTGATGCGTTACCCGCTGTCACGCCGCCAGCTTTGTCGAATGCTGGGCGCAGGCCAGCCAAGACTTCGGCATTGGTTTTGCGGTTGATGAATTCGTCTGCCGCAAAAATGATAGCGTCGCCCTTTTTTTGTGCGATGGAAAACGGCACGATTTCATCTATGAATTTGCCTGCATCTTGTGCGGCTGCTGCTTTGGTTTGGCTGGCCAGGGCCAAAGCGTCTTGCATGTCGCGGGTAATACCGTATTTTTTGGCCACGTTTTCAGCCGTGATACCCATGTGGTACTGGTTGTAGACGTCCCACAGGCCGTCTACGATCATCGAATCAACCATCTTCCAGTCGCCCATGCGCTGACCATCACGTGAACCGTTCAACACGTGGGGCGACAAGCTCATCGACTCTTGTCCGCCCGCGATCACAATCTCGCTGTCGCCTGTGGCCACCGCTTGGGCGGCCAACATGACTGCTTTCAGGCCAGAGCCGCAAACAGCGTTAATCGTCAGGCCTGGAATGCTTTGCGGAAAGCCCGCTTTTAGCACGCTTTGACGTGCCGGGTTTTGGCCCACGCCCGCCGTGAGCACCTGGCCCATGATCACTTCGCCGATCTGGTCAGCGCTTAGTTTTGAACGCTCCAGCACCGCCTTGACGACAGCTGCGCCTAAGTCAGTGGCCGCGGTTTTAGCCAACGTGCCGCCAAATTTTCCGACCGCGGTGCGGGCGGCTGAAACAATGACGATGTCTTCCATGGTGTTTTTCCTTTTTGTAAAGTCAGAATAAAAATTTAAGCTTTGGCCTTGACGTACCGACCCGGCGCGGGCTCGATGACTTTGTGCTTGGTATTGCCAAACTTTTTAGGCGCTGCAACTTGCGTGCCGGCATGGCCTTTGAGCCAATCTGACCAGTCTGTCCACCAACTGCCGGGGTGCTCGGTGGCACTTTTCTGCCAGTCGGAATGCAGCAAGGGAAATTTATTGGCAGGCAGTTTGTCATTCGTCCAGTAGCTACGTTTGTTTTTGGCGGGCGGATTGATCACCCCTGCAATATGGCCTGATGCGCCCATCACAAAGCGTTTTTTACCCGGCAGGTGCTGCGTCGAGGCATACGCGCCGCCAATCGGCACGATATGGTCTTCACGCGAACCATAAAGGTAGGTGGGCATGTCGAGTTTACGCAGGTCAATTTTTTGGCCACAAACCGTCAGCTTGCCGGGCTTGACCAGCTTGTTTTCAAAATAGGTGTTGCGCAAATACCAGGCGTAAAACGGGCCGGGCAAATTGGTCGAGTCGCTGTTCCAATAAAGCAAATCAAAAGGCGGCGGTGTTTCGCCCTTCAGGTAGTTGCCAACGACGTAGTTCCATACCAAGTCGTTAGGCCGTAAAAAACTGAAGGTGGATGCCAAGTCTTGCCCCTTGAGCAAACCACCCTGACCCATTTCTTGTTCACGATACGCCACAGACTGTTCGTCAATAAAAATATCCAGAATACCGGTATCGGTAAAGTCGAGCAGCGATGTCAGCAGCGTCATGCTGGCAGCGGGCTTGCTACCGCGAGCGGCCAGGACGCTCAGGGCTGTTGCCAATATCGTGCCGCCCACGCAAAAGCCCAGGGTATTGATGGTTTTAGCACCCGTGATGTCTTGCACCACTGCAATGGCCTTGATGGCGGCATGCTCAATGTAGTCATCCCAGGTTTTGCCAGTCATCGACGCATCGGGGTTGCGCCAGCTGACCACAAAAGTGCGGTGGCCTTGGGCTGCAGCAAAGCGGATGAGTGAGTTTTCAGGCTGCAAATCCAGAATATAAAACTTGTTAATGCACGGCGGGACGAGCAAGAACGGCTTTTCATGCACGGTTTTGGTCAGCGCCTTGTATTCAAGCAACTGGAAAAACTCGTTTTCAAACACCACCGCGCCTTCGGTCGTGGCGACGTTTTTACCAACTTCAAACTGGCTCTCGTCCGTCATCGACACATGCCCTTGCTGCATGTCGTGGAGCAAATTTTTAATCCCCTGACCAATACTTTGACCACCCGTATCAATGGCTTTTTTAATCGCGTCAGCGTTCAGCGACATGAAGTTGCTGGGGGCGGTGGCGGCCAAAGATTGCTCAATGGCGAAGCGTACGCGCGCTTTTGTTTTGTCGTCGCCCAGCACCGCATCGGCCATGGCGGTCAAGGCTTTTGAGTTCAGCAAATAGGCAGCAGCTGAAAATTTGGAGACTGGGTTATCGTTCCACGCAGCATTGGAAAAACGACGGTCAGATGCGGGTGGTATGGCGTTGCCTGCTTGCAATGCCTGGTTCCACAGCGCGGTTGCGCCGTCGATGTAAGTTTGCTGAACCTGCTGTAGTTTTGCCGCATCAAACTGGACAGGGGGCTGCGTGCTAGCCGCAGACTGTTTGGTTAAGCCGTTAAAGGTCTCTTGTAGTTGTGCTGTCGCTTTTTGCCAGTTTGCGTCAAAATTCATGGTGTCTCATCCGTTTTTAAAGCCTGATCAGCTGTGCATCCAGTTTTAAGTATCGCTGAAATATCGTTATGTTGACCTGCAAACACCCGACCACCTCAACAGAACTTGGATAAATATGTACCTGGTCATCATCGCCTGGATGTACGTCGTGCTCATGATGAGCGTCGCCGAAGCCACCAGTACCACGGGTACGCTGCTGGGCGCTGTTGTGACGTTTTTCCTCTATGGCGTGGCGCCGGCGGCGCTGCTGGCCTACCTGATGGGAACGCCGGCACGCAAACGAGCGATTAAAGAACGCGAGGCGCAGGCACTGGCAGCAGGACAAATGGCGGCAGCCTCACGCCAGCCAGAGACAAGCAGCCATGCGCCCAGTGGTGTGGAGGCCGTTTCCACCGCTGGCAATAGCACCGGCGTCCCGCCGATGCGAAAAGAACTTTGACGGGTTGCCCACCGTACACCACGCAGCACGGCTGTCGTTGCCGTAGATCTGGGTAACGCCTAAAGCCTGCAGGCGCGCCCTGGCCAGACCAGCCAGATCAGCTAAAAATTTGTCGTTTTGAATGGCGGTAAAAAA
>JBBAPP010000240.1:0-3344 GCA_040400775.1 Polaromonas sp.
CAATGAATAAAGCGATCAAACATTACCTGCAATTCAGCGATCTGGATGCAGCCGAATACGCTTATCTTTTTGAACGTGCAGCCCTGATCAAAAAAAAATTCAAAGCCTACGAAAAGCACCAACCACTGGTTGACCGTACGCTGGTGATGATTTTTGAAAAGGCCTCGACCCGTACCCGCGTCAGCTTTGAAGCCGGCATGTACCAACTCGGCGGCACAGTGGTCAACCTGACGACCGAGGGCAGCCAGCTGGGCCGCGCCGAGCCGATTGAAGACAGCGCCAAAGTCATCAGCCGCATGGTCGACCTGGTGATGATCCGCACCTATGAACAAGACAAGATCGACCGCTTTGCCGAGCATTCACGGGTACCGGTGATCAACGGCCTGACAAATGAGTTTCACCCCTGCCAGATACTGGCCGACATCTTTACCTACATTGAGCACCGCGGAAGTATCAAGGGCAAAACAGTCGCCTGGGTCGGCGACGGCAACAACATGGCCAACACCTGGCTGCAGGCCAGCGAAATTTTGGGTTTCAAAGTCCATCTGAGCACTCCTGGCGGCTACGAAGTCGACCAGTCGATTGCCGGCATCCGTTCAGCCGAGAGCTACCAGGTTTTCAAAGACCCGCATCAAGCTTGCGCCGGTGCAGACCTGGTCACCACCGACGTCTGGACTTCCATGGGCTACGAAGCTGAAAACGAAGCCCGCAAAAAAGCCTTTGCCCTGTGGTGTGTGGACGAAGACATGATGCGCGCTGCCAAGCCCGATGCGCTGTTCATGCACTGCCTGCCAGCGCACCGGGGTGAAGAAGTCTCAGCCGACGTGATCGACGGCCCACAGTCCGTGGTCTGGGACGAGGCGGAAAACCGGATGCATGTACAGAAGGCGTTGATGGAGTATTTACTGCTAGGAAAACTCGATTGAGTTGAAAGTGACTTCCTTCAAGCCGGGGCCGCAGAACCGGCTTTGCCGGGCTGCAGGAGCAGCGGCCCCCCCGGGGGGCAGAGAGCCACACGCAGTGGGCGAACGTGGGGGCTACCCTCTACCCACAAACGGCATCTTGGTAGCCATGATGGTCATGAACTGCACGTTGGTCGATAGCGGCAAAGATGCCATGTGCACCACAGCATCGGCGACTTCATTGGCGTCCATCATCGGCTCAATGGCAATCTCGCCATTGGCTTGTGGCACGCCTTTGGCCATGCGGGCTGCCATCTCTGTCATGGCATTGCCAATGTCAATTTGACCGCAGGCAATGTTGTACTTGCGACCGTCTAGCGAGATCGACTTGGTCAGGCCGGTGATGGCATGTTTGGTCGATGTGTAGGGCGCTGAATTGGGCCGGGGCGCATGGGCTGAAATCGAGCCGTTGTTGATGATGCGGCCGCCTTGCGGGCTTTGGTCTTTCATCATCTTGAAAGCGCCTTGTGCGCATAAAAACGATCCGGTTAAATTGGTACTGACGACGTTTTGCCAGGTCTCAAAAGAAATGTCTTCAAAGCCTGTGCCGATACCGCTGATACCTGCGTTATTGAAAATCACATCCATACGGCCAAAAGTTTCTTTGATTTTGCTGAACAACGCGGCCACTGATTCTGGGTTGCCGACGTCAGTCGCGACTGCCAACGCATGGCTGGCAACCGCTTGCCTGGCAACAACATCCAGCGGCTCTTGGCGTCGCCCTGCCAGCACCACCTTGTAGCCCTCACGCAAAAAAGCCAATGCCACAGCTTTGCCAATACCGGTACCTGCACCAGTGACCAAAGCGATTTTTTGAGTTGTTGTCATGAAATACCTTTTTATTGATGCCATCAAATTATGCGGCGCTACCATTTTCAACTATTTTTAAGTCTTGTTGGAAATAACCGACACCACTGCTTTTTCAGCAGTGCTACCTTTGTGGATATGACCACTTTGAGCCAGCTACCGCCACGCAAAATCTGGGATATTTCACCACCCGTGGATGAGCATGCGGCCGTCTTCCCCGGAGATACGGCTTATTCACAGCGCCTGCACTTTGCGCTCACGCCCAACTGCCCAGTCAACGTCAATAGTCTTACGCTGTCGCCGCACACCGGCGCACATGCCGATGCGCCTATGCATTACGCCCAGAATGGTGCGGCGTCGGGTGAACTTGAACTGGCACCCTACTTGGGGCCATGCCGGGTAATTCATTGCATCGATTGCGGGCCACTGGTATTGCCTGAACACATTGCCCATGCGCTGGCTGAGTTGCCGCCCCGCGTATTGCTTAGAACAGCCACCACAGCCAGTCAATCCTGGGCCTCTTTTACGGCTATTGCGCCAGAAACAGTGGCGCAGCTGGCGGCTAAAAACGTAGTGCTGGTGGGTATAGATACACCCAGCGTTGACCCTGGCGATAGCCAAACTTTGCCCAGCCACCATCAATTGTTGACACATAACATGCGCAACCTCGAATGCCTGGTGCTGGACGCTGTGCCCGAGGGCGACTACGAGCTGATTGCCCTGCCCCTGAAACTGATACGGGCTGATGCATCACCCGTCCGCGCAATTTTGCGAGAACTGTAAGCTAATGACCATGACAACTTCACATGACTGCCGTGCGCTGGATGCACAAGACCCCTTAAGCGAACTACGCCACCAATTCAGCCTGCCCGAAGGCGTGATTTACCTCGACGGCAATTCGCTCGGCGTGATGCCCAACAGCGCAGCTAGCCGGGTAGCCAAGGCCGTGACCGAAGAGTGGGGCCAGGGCCTGATCCGCTCCTGGAACAGCGCCGGCTGGTTTGACATGCCGCAGCGCCTGGGCAACAAAATTGCGCAGCTGATGGGTGCGGGCCCAGGTGAAGTGGTGGCCACTGACAGCACGTCGATCAATTTGTTCAAGGTACTTTCAACAGCGCTCAGCATCGTAGCCATCGATGCGCCTGAACGCAAAGTTTTGCTCAGCGAGCGCAGCAACTTTCCGACGGATTTATACATTGCCGAGGCGCTGTGCAAAGAGCGCGGCTTAAAACTACTGCTGGTGGAGGCTGACCAGATTGAGGCTGCTTTGACGCCAGACGTAGCCGTATTGATGTTGACCCACGTCAACTACCGTACCGGTGCCATGCACGACATGCAGGCCACCACCAGATTGGCGCACAGCAAAGGCATATTGACCGTCTGGGACCTGGCGCACAGTGCAGGTGCCGTACCAATTAATGTGACAGCTGCCCAAGCAGACTTTGCCGTCGGCTGTGGCTACAAATACCTGAACGGTGGGCCCGGCGCCCCAGCGTTTGTGTGGGTCAACCCCAAACATGTCGCTCGCCAAGTGTGGCAGCCGCTGGCAGGCTGGTGGGGCCATGCAGCGCCGTT
>JBBAPP010000241.1:0-3338 GCA_040400775.1 Polaromonas sp.
CTGCGGCGCATGTTGCTGAACAATTCGCGGCCCATGCCGTGGCTGTCGGCGTCGCGCAGCGTCAAAGGCATGGTGTCAATGCTTCGGGCTGCCCATTCAGACTCTGCTATCAATACGTTCAAGCCCCCCGTGACTGCATCCAGGCGAATCACATCGCCGTCACGCAGCTTGGCCAGCGGGCCACCGGCGGCGGCTTCAGGTGACACATGAATGGCAGAAGGCACTTTGCCTGACGCGCCGCTCATGCGACCATCCGTCACCAGCGCCACTTTAAAACCCTTGCCTTGCAGCACGGCCAGAGGTGGCGTGAGCTTGTGCAGCTCGGGCATGCCGTTGGCCTGTGGGCCTTGCCAACGCACCACGCAAATCACGCCGCTGGCGGCGTTTTCCAGGCATATGCGCTCCAGCTCACCTGTGTTGAAGGCATCGAGCAGCGCCAATTGCGAGTCAAATACGCGTGCGGGCGCTTCGATCACATGGCAACCATCTGGCACGCTAGACACTTTGATCACACTGCGGCCCAAATTGCCTCTCAAGAGCTTGAGCCCACCCGTGGCGCTGAACGGATTGGCCGCGCTGCGCACAATGCTTTGGTCTTTTGAATCGCCTGCATCCAGCCAGGCGAGCGCTGCGCCGTCAAGGCTTGGCTCGCGCGTGAATTCACGAATGCCGCCGCTGCGCACCGTCAGCACATCGGCATGCATGAAGCCTGCATCGAGCAGCTCACGTATCACCAGCCCGGTGCCGCCTGCCGCTTGAAACTGGTTCACATCGGCGCTGCCATTGGGGTACACCTGGGTCAGTGTGGGCACCACGTCTGAGAGGTCAGAAAAGTCGTTCCAGTCAATCGTGATACCGGCTGAATGCGCCACCGCGACCCAGTGGATCAGGTGGTTGGTAGAGCCGCCTGTGGCGAGCAACGCGACCATCGCATTGACGATGGCTTTTTCATCAACGATGTGTCCGATGGGTGCATATCTTTTTGACTTGATGATGCTCAATACGGTGCGCGCTGATTCACGCGTCAGCGCATCGCGCAAGTCACCACCGGGGGCGACGAAGGCCGTACCCGGTACGTGCAGGCCCATGGCTTCCAGCAGCATTTGGTTGCTATTGGCCGTGCCGTAAAAGGTGCAAGTACCGGGCGCATGGTAGGACTTCATCTCAGACGCCAGCAGCACCGCTCGTCCCACCAGGCCTTGGGCTTCCAGCTCGCGGGTTTTGGCTTTTTCTTTGTTTGATATGCCCGATGGCATTGGGCCGGCTGGCACAAAGACCATCGGCAAGTGGCCGAAATGCAGCGCACCTATCAACAGACCAGGCACAATTTTGTCACACACGCCGAGCAGCAAAGCCGCATCAAACATGTCATGCGACAGCGCTACCGCCGTCGACATGGCAATCACGTCGCGACTGAACAAACTCAGCTCCATACCGGCAGTGCCTTGCGTCACGCCGTCGCACATCGCGGGTACGCCGCCCGCCACTTGCGCCGTCGCGCCGTGTTTGCGGGCCTCGTCTTTGATCAGGTCTGGGTAATTTTTAAGCGGTGTGTGCGCCGACAGCATGTCGTTGTAGGCGGTGACGATAGCGATGTTGGGCGCGCGCTCAGCGACGATTTTCAAACGGTCGTTAAGGGGGCTGCCGGCTACCGCGTGCGCCAGGTTGGCGCAACCCATGCGGTCAGCGCTGCGGGCGCGCGTGGCGGCAGCATTAATTTGCGCCAGGTAGGCGCTGCGACGGATGCGGCTGCGTTCAGTGATACGCGCCGTGATGCGTGCAACTTGTGGGTGTAAAACGGGATGCAAATGTGGGTCAGCCATTGTCAGATCCTGGAGTTTGGTAACTTTGTGACAACACTTATGCTAACTGGCTAGGCTAGGCTTGGCGCAATATAAGTTACCAGTGAGGTACTAAACCACCGAACACCCAACAGAAACTACAGCCAGGCGACTTCAACTCTGCGTGCATCGGCATTGCTGCCAGTGGCTTTCAGCGCTTCAGGTTTTTTCAGTTCAATCTTGTCGTCGGTCACGCCAGAGGCCTTCAGCGCATCACGCACAGCAAAGGCGCGAAGCTTGGCGAGTTCAGCGTTTTGTGCGGCACCGCCCGTGGCATCGTGGTAGCCAGAAATGACCAGCTTCCGGCCCTCTTTTGCGCCCTGGATAACAACCGCCAGCGCGTCATGTGCACCGCTTGCCAATTCAGACTTGCCAGACGCAAAGTAAAATTTCACCACGCCGTTTTCAACCTTCACGCTTGCGGCATCCATCGCGTTTTGAGCTGCATCAGACATGTCATGGGCTAACAACACGCTGCTGGCTGCGGCTACAGCGACAGCGGTTTTGGGCGTTATTGCCAGCTTGCCGCGCTGGTAGACGCTGACGCCCAGCACCAGCGCAATTACCAAAGCGACCAAGCCAAACACCAGCCACAGCACCAAGCCCTGTTGTGCGTCATTATCTTGTTGAGACATTGCTTTACTTTCAATTTTTAAACTGCTTTTTTCCTAAAAACAGCCGTTGGATACGCACTAGGGTGCTGCGCCCGGCGTGTCTAGCAAGGCGTAACGACGCTGCGGGCTGTTGCCCGCAAGGAAGATCAACGCGGCTAGGCGCGTTGGGCGTAGCGCCATAAGTCGCACACCGGGATCACCCAACCGCTGAGCAGCGAGAAGGGGGAAAGTGCGTATGCATACGGCCTGTGCGATGTTAACCAGCGGTCAACTGCTGCGGAGTTTCTAGGTTATTGTAAAGTTCTATGGTGACGACACGACCCAAACCACCAAATTCTGCGCAGTCACTAGAAGCCATTAAAAGGCAATGGGGCGGTAAACAGGACTTGTGGATTTTTGGCTATGCCTCATTGATCTGGCGACCTGAGTTTGAATTTGCCGAGCAACGCTTTGCCACCACCAGCGGCTACCACCGCGCGCTAAAAATGTGGAGCACCTACAACCGCGGCACACCCGAGCGGCCTGGCCTGGTGTTTGGCCTGTTGCCCGGTGGCAGCTGCAAGGGCATGGTGTTTCGTATTCCCCATGCCCAAGTAGCCGCCGCGCTACCACCCCTGTGGGAGCGCGAAATGCCCAACGCCGTGTATGAACCCAAATGGCTGCGCTGCCAAACCCTGCACAACGGCCAAAAACACAGCGTCATGGCACTGGCGTTTACCTTGTCAAAACGCAGCCCCGACCACACCGGCGAGTTGTCGCATGAGGTCTACCGCAAAATATTTGCCGAAGCATCCGGCCGCTACGGCAGCACCAGAGACTATGCACAACTGACCTACGACGGTTTGCGCAAGCTAGGCATACATGACCGGGCCTTGGGTGAATT
>JBBAPP010000242.1:0-3304 GCA_040400775.1 Polaromonas sp.
ATGTCTGTCTGCTGCAACGTTTTTTATCGCCGCACAATATAGGGTCTGCCCATGCAAAAAACCATCAGCACTAGCCCCTTCATCCAAAGGCTTGTCAGCCCAGTGAACGCTGCGCCGCCCAGCCAAGTGCGCGGCGCTTGCCCGCATGACTGCCCCGACACCTGCGCGCTGCTCACCACGGTTGAAAATGGCGTCGCCACCAAAGTTCAGGGCAACCCGGCGCACCCACAAACTGACGGCGTGCTGTGCAACAAAGTCTCACGCTATACCGAACGGACGTATCACCCCGAGCGGCTTTTAACGCCGCTCAAACGCATCGGGCCAAAAACGGGGGCTCAGGACTCAGGGCAGTTTGAACCCGTATCCTGGGACCAAGCGCTGAAAGACATCGCCAGCAAGCTCAAAACCATTGCCGCCCGTGACCCGCAAGCTGTTCTGCCCTACAGCTACGCAGGCACCATGGGGCTGGTGCAGGGCGAGGCAATGGCCGGCCGGTTTTTTAACCGGCTCGGTGCGTCGCTGCTGGACCGCAGCATTTGCTCATCCGCTGGTGGCGAAGGGCTGGCGCAGACGCTGGGCAGCAAAGTCGGTATGCGGGTGGAGTTTTTTGCTGAGTCCAAGCTGATCATCATTTGGGGCAGCAACTCGATTGGCAGTAATTTGCATTTTTGGCGCTATGCACAAGAGGCCAAGCGTGCTGGCGCCAAGCTGATTTGCATAGACCCGCGTCATAGCGAAACCGCTGAAAAATGCCATGAGCACATTGCGCTGTTACCGGGCACCGATGCGGCGCTGGCGCTGGCCGTGATGCATGAGCTGATTAAAAATGACTGGCTGGATCACGACTACATTGCCCAGCACACGCTGGGCTGGATGGCATTGAGGGAGCGTGCCTTGCAGTGGCCAGCTGAGCGCGCTGCAGCAGTTTGCGGCGTTCCTGTGCTACAAATCAAAAATCTGGCGCGCGACTATGGCCAGTGCTTGGTTCACCAACAAGCCGCCGCCATCCGGCTGAACTACGGCATGCAGCGGGTACGGGGCGGCGGTAACGCAACCCGCGCAGTGGCTTGCTTGCCCGCCCTGATTGGCGCGTGGCGGCATCGCGCCGGCGGCTTGCTGATGAGTAGCTCTGGGCAGTTTCCGACCGACAAAGCCGCCTTGCAGCGGCCCGATTTGCTTGCTGGGCGGACGCCGCGGACGATCAACATGAGCACCATTGGTGACGCACTTTTAAAACAAACCTCAGATGAATTCGGTCCACAAATTGAAGCCCTGATCGTCTACAACAGCAACCCAGCCGCTGTCGCGCCAGAGTCCGGCAAGGTTGTCCAAGGCTTTGCGCGTGAAGACTTGTTTACCGTGGTGCTGGAGCACTTTCAAACCGACACCGCGGACTACGCCGACTACATCTTGCCGGCTACCACCCAGTTGGAGCATTGGGACATTCACCCGTCTTACGGCCACACCGATGTGCTGCTGAACCGGCCAGCGGTTGCCCCGCTGGGCTTGGCCAAAACCAACACGCAAATCTTTCGTGAACTGGCGGCGCACATGGAATTTGACGAGCCGTGTTTTGCAGATGATGACGAAACGCTGTGCCGAGCGGCTTATGGCCAACAGATTGACTTTGATGCACTGCTGGCCAACGGCTTTGCCACGCTCAAGCTGCCAGATGCGCCGTTTGCCAACGGCAGCTTTCCGACGCCGTCGGGTAAATGCGAGTTTTTCAGCGCGCGGCTTCAGAGCCAAGGCCTGGACAGCTTGCCCGACCATGTACCCAACTACGAAGCATTTGGCACGTCAACAAAATTCCCGCTGGCCATGATCTCGCCGCCAGCACGCAATTTTTTAAACTCCAGCTTCGTCAACGTCAAAAGCCTGCGCGATATTGAAGGCGAACCGGTGCTGGAAATACATGCTGACGATGCGGCCAAGCGCGGCATCACCAGCGGCGCTGTGGTGACGGTTTTTAACCAGCGCGGCAGTTATCGGGTCAAGGCTGAAGTGTCCCATCGCGCCCGGCTCGGCGTGGTCAACGGCATGGGTATTTGGTGGCGCAAGCTGGGCTTGGACGGCACCAACGTCAACCAACTCACCAGCCAGCACCTGACCGACATGGGCCGGGGCCCGGTGTTTTACGACTGCCTGGTGGAGGTCATTCTGACATGAAGTTGCTGTTGACCGGTCTGGGCGCATTGCTGCTGAGCGGCTGCAGCACCTTGGGCTACTACTGGCAATCCGTCAGCGGCCACCTGCACGTGCTCAACGCAGCACGACCTGTGGCCGAGGTGTTGGCAGACGCGCAAACGCCAGCAGATGTCAGGACCCGCTTAGCGCTGGCGCAGCGGATTCGCAGCTTTGCCGCCACCGAGCTAAAACTACCCGATAACGCCAGCTACAAACGCTACGCCGACCTGCGTCGCAGTGCGGTGGTCTGGAACGTGGTGGCTGCGCCAGAGTTCTCCTTGACGCTTAAAACCTGGTGCTTTCCGGTGGCGGGCTGCGTCGGCTACCGGGGTTATTTCAACGAGGCCGAAGCCCGAGCCGAGGCAGAACAGCTGAAACTTGAAGGCCTGGACGTCAGCGTCTATGGCGTGCCAGCCTATTCAACACTCGGCAAACTCGATTGGTTAGGCGGTGACCCACTGCTGAATACCTTCTTCAATTACCCAGAGGGTGAATTGGCACGCTTGATTTTTCATGAAATGGCGCACCAGGTGGTGTATGTGGCGGACGACACCATGTTCAATGAATCTTTTGCAACAGCTGTCGAGCGCTTAGGAGGTGAACGCTGGCTCACGACCATGGCCAGCCAGGTCGCGAAAGCCGAGTACGCCGCGCTGGACACCCGGCGCCAGCAGTTTCGGACGCTGACGCTTGCAACCAGGCGTGAATTAACCCGTATTTATGCATTAAATACGCCTCCTGGTGATAAACAACGGGCGCAAGCTGCTACTAAAATAATAGCTATTGAAAAGTTTAAAACCAGCTATGAAGCGTTAAAAAAAAGCTGGGGTGCTACCACCCAAAGCACATCGGGTTACGACGCCTGGGTAGCGCGTGCCAACAATGCCAGCTTTGGTACGCAGGCGGCATACGACGAACTGGTGCCCGGTTTTGAAGCGCTGTTCGAGGCCGGTGGCAAAGACTGGCAACGGTTTTATGATGCTGTCAGGCAACTTGCCAAATTACCTAAAAACGAACGCCACCAGGCATTGAAAAGTACCCCCTAGGAGAAGACATTGGCAGATATCAACATCACCCGCCAGCACGGCATGGGCCTGGCTGACGCCCGCAAGGCAGC
>JBBAPP010000243.1:0-1922 GCA_040400775.1 Polaromonas sp.
AAAAGCTAATCCGCGTAGATACCGGCTTGTTTGATCACGGGTGCCCATTTGGCGATTTCTGCTTCCAGATGATTTTTCAAACCAGCAGGAGAAATTTTTTCCATCGGTGGAATGTCCGAGCTCAGGTCTGTCAGGCGCTGTTTGATCGTGGGATCCTGCATCGCGGCACGCAAAGCGGCGTTGATTTTTTCGAGCACCGGCGCTGGCGTGCCCTTGGGCGCATACATGCCATGCCAGACCTTTACCTCAAACCCCTTGAGCCCCTGCTCATTGAGGGTTGGCACATTGGGCAATGCAGCCAGCCGGGTCATTGAAGTCACGCCGTAAACCTTGACGCGTCCGTCCTTGATCAGCGGCACGGTTTGCGTGGTCTGGTCACACAGCAAGTCTACCTGGCCGCCGAGCAACGCATTCATCGCCGGGCCGGTACCTGAATAGGGTATGGTGGTTAACTCAACGCCCAACTGGCTTTGAAACAGCAGGCCGCAAAGATGCGAGACGGCTCCCAGCCCGGCGTTGGCGAGGGATACCTTGTTGCCCTGGGCTTTGATGTAGGTTTGCAGCTCGGCAAAATTGGCAGCCGGAAAGTCTTTGCGTGCCAGCATGGTCATCGGTACATCAACCACCTGACCGATGTACTCAAAATCCTTCATTGGGTCAAAAGGCAGTTTTTTGTACAACGCAGGTGCAGTGGACATGCCCATGTGGTGCAGAAAAATCGTGTAACCATTGGGCGCTGCACGCGCCACCTTGGCTGCGGCGATAGTACCGCCAGCTCCGATGGCATTTTCGACCAGCACGGTCTGGCCTAGCGCCTTGCCCATCGGAATGGCAATCATGCGGGCGACCACATCGGTTGGTCCGCCAGCAGCAAAGGGGACAACCAGCGCAATCGGCTTGTCCGGAAAAGCGGCCTGGCTGAAAGCGGCAGAGGTCAGGCCCAGTGTGGCTGCCGCAACGCACGCCAGCAGCCATGTTTTACGTTTAATCATCATTTGTCTCGTCCTTTTAGTTGTGAAAAATTATTACGTACTGCACCGCTGCACCGTTGACATGCATACGGCTTTTCAAGCTTCGCCTGGTTAGCAACCCTCTGCATAACCCCCTGCGGCTTGCTGCGCAAGCGTTCGCTCAGCCTGCAGCAGCACGGGCGCGTCCACCATACGGCCATCCAGCATGAAAACACCACCGCCCATTTCACGGCTATTGTGAATCACCCGGCGCGCCCATTCAAGTTCGGCCGTGGTTGGCCCCATGGCCAGATTGACAATCGCTACCTGTGCTGGGTGGATACACAGCTTGGCACCGAAGCCACCACGCCGGCTACGGCCGGCATCGGCGTGCACCTGCGCGTTATCTCCCGTACCGGGGGTAACGCCGTCCACTGGGGCGACCAGGCGGGCCCGGCGCGAGGCCAGCACCAGCGCCAGCCGCACCGGTTGCAGCTCAACTTCATCGGCACCGCAGGCCATGCCCAGGTCGGCTTGAAAGTCCAGGTTTCCAAACACCATCCGCAGCACCTGCGAACAACCGGCCAGCAAGTCCAGCGCTGCCAGCCCGGCAGCCGACTCCAGCATTGGCAACACGGCGCAGGTTGGGCCCGCGCTGGCCGCTAGCTGGCTGATCCCGGCAGCTGACTCGGCTTTGGGCAACACCACGCCTGCCAGTTCAAGGCGAGACAGTTGCCTCAATAGCCGAAGGTCTTCTTCATGCCAGCGCGTTCCGCTGGCGTTGATGCGCACCAGCACCCGCAGGCGTTCCTCTGCAGTCAGCCTTTCAAATCCGTCGGCCAGTTGCTGGCGCGCCGCGTCCTTGCCGTCTGGAGGCACCGCGTCTTCCAGGTCAATGATGACTGCGCCTGCGCCCGAAGCGAGCGCTTTGGCGTAGCGTTCGGGGCGGTTGGCCGGCACGAACAAAAAGGA
>JBBAPP010000243.1:2022-3302 GCA_040400775.1 Polaromonas sp.
CGCTGCGCCTTGGCGGTGATTTCGTCGCGGCTCAGGCTATTGCCCGGGTCACCTTTGGGTTCGTCCACCCGGCCCTGCAAAATGCGGCCGTCAGTGGCATGTACGGTGACCTTGCCGATCCAGCGCTGCGGGTAGGCTGCATCCACCTCGGCATCCAGCACCATTTCCACCCGCCTGCACAGCGCCGTCGTTTCATCGTCTTTAAAGTGCTGATCAAACTCTACCAGCCCGGCATGACCGAAGCGTGCGACCAAGCCCAGTACCGTGCCCATGGAAAACTTACTTTGATGGACGGAAGCCGGGTTGACCACGGGCCCAAGTACGTCGAGTGCGCTCTGGTGCACGTGTGTCACGACGCGCGCGAGGTCGGCCGGTTTGAGCTGGTGCGCCTGCATCACCTGAAGCAATGCGTCGGCTGCTGGATGCGTGTGGCGGCAGGAAGCGTGGTATTTGAACGAGGTCTCGGCCGTGGCCCAGCGAGTCCCCAGGCCATCGGTCAGTCTGGCAGGGTCTGCGTCACTGGACATGCCGGCGGCCATGCCCTGCGGGCCCTCAAGAATTTGCGCGGCACCGGTAAAACCGTCACGCGCCAAACACGCCGACATCAGGCCCGCAGCCGCTGCATGGGCAGTGTGCAGCTGTTTCGAATCTGCAGCCGTGCGCAAAAACTCCCACAGCCCGGCCGATTGTGTTCCGGCTGATCCGAAAGCGTGCTGCATCTGCCCCCGGCTCAAACCCAGCAGATTGCCCGCTGCTGCCGCCGCCGCCAATGTGCCCGCAGTGCCCGTGGTGTGAAACACCTTGTAATGCGAGCGACCCAGAAACTCACCGACACGGATGCCGACCTCGTAACCCGCCACAGCGGCCGTCAGCAGTTGCTGGCCACTGCTGCCCAGCGTTTGCGCCATGGCCAGCGCCGCTGGAAAAACCACACTGGCCGGGTGAAACACCGATCCGTTGTGCACGTCATCCTGCTCGACCACGTGCGAGGCCGCTGCATTGGCCATCGCAGCAAAGTAGGCGCTGCTCTGGGTGCGGTCGATCAGCACCTCGGCTGCGCCACGGTCTGGGCCCATGCTGGCGGCAAAAGCTGTGATGGATGCAACCGGACGCGAGCCCTTGCCAGCAATGGCGGAGCCGAACCAGTCCACCAGCAGATCCTCGGTCCTGCGCACGACCGCTACGGGGATGGCTTCGAAGCTCAAGCCGGCGGCAAAAGCGGCGAGTTGGGCGGTAGGGGTGTTGCGCATGCTGGTCTCACAATCATTCAAGTTGGCAAT
>JBBAPP010000244.1:0-3301 GCA_040400775.1 Polaromonas sp.
GCCACCATTTCCATGGCCTTGGTGATCTTTTTGGTGTTTTCCACCGACTTGATCTTGCCGCGTATCTCTTTACCTGCAGCCACAGTACGACTCCTTTTTAATCTTCCATTCAAGGCCACCGTGGAACCGGCTTTGCCGAGCCACCAGCGGCACCCCCTTGAGGGGGAGGCGGCCAAAGGCCGCTTCTGGGGGGAACGTCATTTTTAAGCGAACGACTTCTTGAACGCAGCAGCGGCCGCACTCATTTCAGCTTCAGCATCTTTGTCCATCGCTTTGGCGGCTTCCAACTTGGCCATCAGCGCAGCGTGCTGGTCTTTGAGGTAGGCGTGAAAGCCCGACTCAAAAGCCAAAACCTTTTTCACGTCCACATCGTCCATGAAGCCTTTGTTCACTGCAAACAGGGTGGCGGCCATGTTGGAGATGGTCAGGGGTGCGTACTGAGCCTGCTTGAGCAACTCCGTCACGCGGGCACCGCGGTCAAGCTGCTTGCGGGTGGCTTCGTCCAGGTCAGAGGCAAACTGCGCAAATGCCGCCAGCTCACGGTACTGCGCCAAATCGGTCCGGATACCGCCAGACAAATTTTTGATCAGCTTGGTTTGGGCCGCACCACCGACGCGCGACACCGAAATACCGGCGTTGATCGCAGGGCGGATACCGGCATTGAACAACGACGTTTCCAAGAAGATCTGGCCGTCAGTGATCGAAATCACATTGGTAGGCACGAAGGCAGACACGTCACCGGCTTGCGTTTCAATGATCGGCAGAGCCGTCAATGAACCGGTTTTGCCTTTGACCGCACCTTTGGTGAAGTCTTCAACATACTTTTCATTCACGCGGGCTGCGCGCTCAAGCAAACGGCTGTGCAGATAAAACACGTCGCCCGGGTAAGCTTCGCGGCCTGGTGGGCGACGTAGCAGCAATGACACTTGGCGGTAAGCGACGGCTTGTTTGGACAAGTCGTCATACACGATCAGCGCGTCTTCACCACGGTCGCGGAAGTATTCGCCCATGGTGCAGCCAGAGTAGGCGCTCACATATTGCATAGCGGCTGACTCAGAAGCCGAAGCGGCTACGACGATGGTGTACTCCATCGCGCCAGCCTGCTCGAGCGAGCGCACCACGTTTTTAATCGACGATGCTTTTTGGCCAATCGCCACGTAAACGCATTTCACACCGTTGCCGCGCTGGTTGATGATGGCGTCAATCGCAACAGCGGTTTTACCGGTCTGGCGGTCACCAATAATCAACTCGCGCTGGCCACGCCCCACAGGTACCATGGAGTCAATCGACTTCAGGCCGGTTTGCAGCGGCTGGTCAACTGATTTACGGGCGATCACGCCCGGTGCGACTTTTTCAATCACGTCGGTCATCTTGGCATTGACGGGGCCTTTGCCGTCAATCGGCTGGCCAAGTGCATTGACCACGCGGCCTAGCAACTCAGGGCCGACTGGCACCTCAAGAATACGGCCTGTGCATTTGACGATGTCGCCTTCAGCCAGGTGTTCGTATTCGCCCAAAATCACGGAGCCTACCGAGTCACGCTCGAGGTTCAGCGCTAAACCATAAGTCGGCGTACCGTCAGCGGTGGCTGGGAACTCCAGCATCTCGCCTTGCATGACATCGCTCAAGCCGTGAATACGAACGATACCGTCAGTCACCGACACGATGGTGCCTTGGTTACGGATGTCGCTGGCTGCGGTCAAGCCTTCGATACGGCTCTTGATCAGTTCAGAGATTTCTGCTGGATTGAGTTGCATGACTCTTTCCTTCTTTCTTTAATTTAAGGGTTGGTTCTATGGGTAACAAATGCGACCTAAGAAACCAACGCCACTTTCATTTGCTCTAAACGGGCTTTGACCGAGGTGTCGAGCACCTCGTCACCCACCACGACACGTACGCCGCCTATTAATTCAGGCTGCAGCTCCACACGCAGGTTGAGTTTTTTGCTGAAGCGCTTTTCAAGCGTTACGGACAAGTCAGCCAAGGCCGCAGCATCCAGTGCAAATGCGCTATAAACAACCGCATCTGACGAGCCGCTGTTGGCATTTTTTAAGGCGCGAAACTGGCTGGAAATTTCTGGCAGAACACGCAAACGCCCGTTGTCAATCACGGCGCGCAAAAAGTTTTGGGCAGCTGCTGGCATATTGACTTTTTGGGACTCAGCAACACCGGCCATCACCTCGAAGGTTTGCTTCGAGGTGACACTGGGGTTACCCGCGTATTGCAGCAACTGCGCGTTTGACGCAATGGCGGCCAGCGCGTCGAGCCAAGCAGCAACACCGCTTAAGTCAGCAGTGGATGCCTTGAACAACGCTTCAGCGTAAGGACGTGCAATAGTGGCTAATTCGGCCATACGTATTTTTGCCTTCTTTACTCTTGCTAAAAATCAAAGTTCAGTCTTCAAGCGGCCCAGCAAGTCAGCATGCACAGAGGCATTAACTTCCTTGCGCAAGATCTGCTCAGCGCCCTTGACGGCCAGTGCAGCGACTTGCTCACGCAGCGTCTCACGGGCTTTAACGGTTTGCTGTTCAGCTTCAAGCTTGGCAGCGGCAATGATCTTGTTGCCCTCCTCAGTCGCCTTGCCTTTGGCTTCTTCAATCATGGCTTGCGCACGACGCTCGGCCTCGGCCAGGCGCACGGCAGATTCGCCTTTTGACTTGGCCAGCTCTTCTTCTACACGCTTGTTGGCGTGGGTAAGTTCAGCTTTGGCTTTGTCAGCAGCAGCAAGACCTGCGGCAATTTTGCTGGCGCGTTCGTCCAGCGCGGCTGCAATCGGTGGCCACACGAATTTCATCGTGAACAGCACCAAAATCGCAAACACGATGAGCTGCGCAAAAAATGTGGAGTTGATACTCACAGCAGCACCTTTTTGGTTGGGTATCTGAAAAGGCGGCTGCTTACTTCAGCACAAACGGATTGGCGAATGCAAACAACATGGCAATACCCACGCCGATCAGGAAAGCCGCATCGATCAAACCGGCCAACAAGAACATTTTGGTTTGCAGTTCGTTCATCAATTCTGGCTGGCGTGCAGCTGCTTCGAGGTATTTGCTACCCATGATGCCGATCCCGATACAAGCGCCAAGTGCGCCAAGGCCAATGATCAGGCCAGCGGCCAATGCGACGAAACCAAGTACGTTTTCCATTTAAAGCTCCTACAAATTAACAAAAAAAACCAACAAAAAAATAACCTAAAACCGAAAGCAATACCTCAATGGTGGTCGTGCGCTTGACCGACGTACACCAATGTCAACATCATGAAAATAAAGGCCTGCAGCGCCACAATCAAAATGTGAAAAAT
>JBBAPP010000245.1:0-3298 GCA_040400775.1 Polaromonas sp.
AGCCACTGGTTCCACTTGTAATAGCTGGCGTCGCAGGTCGCCACCTCACGCGTCCAGTCAATTGCCAGGCCCAGCGCCTGCATCTGCTGCTTCATGTAAGCGATGTTGTCGTAGGTCCATTTGGCGGGCGGTACGTTGTTCTTCATCGCCGCGTTTTCAGCCGGTAGCCCAAATGCGTCCCAGCCCATCGGCATCAGCACGTTGTAACCCTTCATGCGCAGGTAGCGGGTCAGCATGTCGTTGATGGTGTAGTTGCGCACATGGCCCATGTGCAGCTTGCCGCTGGGGTAAGGCAGCATCGAACACGCGTAATATTTACCCAGCGGTTTGTTGGGGTTGTCATGGTTCTCGACACGGTAAGCTTCAGCTGCGTTCCAGCTGGCTTGAGCTGCCGCCTCGATGCGTTTGTGGTCGTAAGACTTGAGATGGTCGGTAGCGTGCATGGAAATTAGTTCTGAGGCGGAAAATGCCTGATAAGGCAGGTAAAACAGGTCAAGTAGGCAGTGCAGCCAATCGCTGCGTATGACCGATTTTAGATGCTGACCTCAACGGCTCAGCGAGCGGGTGCGGGCGGCGCAGTCGAAAGCATTGAACTCGACGCTGAACTGGGCGCATCCGCCACAAAACCCATACGGTTCAAGCCGGCTTTCTGTGCTGCACCCATCACCTCAACCACCTTGCCGTAGGGGACGGACTCGTCGGCGCGCAGTTGCACTTCAGTGTCAGGGTTTATGACGGCGGTTTGAACCAGGCGGGTTTTTAGTTCGTCAATCGCGATGGGTTTGTCGTTTAAAAATATCTGGCCGGTTTTGTCGACCACCAGTGTGACAAACTTTGGCGCTTCTGATGCTTTGGCTGCATCCGTTTTCGGCAAGTCGAGTTTGATGGAGGAGGCCATCAGCGGTGCAGTGAGGATAAAGATGACCAAGAGCACCAGCATCACATCAACCATCGGCGTGACGTTGATGTCGCTCATCGGCTCGGAACCTTTGGAGCGCTCCAGGCGACCAAAACTCATCGGGCAATTTCCTGAATCAAGAGTTCACGCAAATCACGCGCAAAGCCCTCAAGATCCGCCTCAAGCCGGTTGATGTAGCGGCCAAAAATGTTGTATGCCAATACTGCAGGAATCGCCACCGCCAAGCCTGCCGCCGTCATAATCAGCGCCTCTCCCACCGGGCCAGACACTTTGTCGATGGTGATTTGTCCTGCTGATGCGATTGCAATCAGCGCGTGGTAAATACCCCAAACGGTGCCGAGCAAGCCGACAAACGGAGCGGTCGAGCCCACCGTCGCCAGCAGCACTTGGCCGTAGTGCAGCTTGTGCAGCACGCTGTGCAGTGCATCGCGCAGTACCCGTGTGAGTTGCTGTGATGTGTCGCCGCGTGTGGCCAAGCTAGTGCCAGCTTCAATGTTGCTGGCGGCAATCAAAGGCAAAACCAATTCTTCGCGGTCAAAAACCGAAACTTTCTGTGTTGCCTCTGGTATCGATGCCGACTGCCAAAACGCCGCTGTGCTGCGCGCTACATCACCCACCGCGCGCTTGAGCAACCAGGCTTTCCACAAAATCACGACCCAGCTGGCAATTGACATCAGCAGCAGCACGACCGCCACCATCACGCTGACGGCGCCGCCTTGGGTCATGAGGCTCATGAAATTCATTTTGAATTCACTTTAAATCAAGCACGTCAAACATGTCGAACAAGCCGCTTGGCTTATCAGCCAAAAACCGTGCAGCACGCAAACTGCCTTGCGCGTAAGTAACCCGGCTGGATGACTTATGGGCAATCTCAATGCGCTCGCCGTCGCCCAAAAACATCACGTTGTGGTCACCCACCACGTCGCCGCCGCGAACGCTGGCAAAGCCAATGCTTGCAGGGTCACGCGCACCGGTGATGCCTTCACGCGACAGCACGCCACATTCTTTTAAGTCACGCCCCAGCGCAGTCGCAATCACTTCGCCCATTTTGAGAGCGGTACCTGAAGGTGCATCGACCTTGTGGCGGTGGTGCGCTTCAATAATCTCGATGTCGTAACCGGTGCTCAGCGCTTTGGCTGCCATCTCAAGCAGCTTGAGCGTGACGTTCACGCCGACACTCATGTTTGGTGCCATCACGATAGCGATGGTCTCGGCGGCCTCAAGAATCTCAAGTTTTTGCGCGTCTGAAAAGCCAGTTGTGCCAATCACCAGTTTTACGCCCATCTCGCGGCACACGGCCAAGTGCGCCATGGTGCCCTCGGGGCGGGTAAAGTCAATCAGCACGCTGGTGTTTCTCAAGCCTTGGCGAATGTCTGCATCTATCAACACGCCGCTTGGTTGGCCCGTAAAGCCGGCTGCGTCCAAGCCGATGCCTGCGCTGCCCGGTAGGTCCAGCGCACCGCTGAGTTTGCAGTCGGTACTTTGCGCAATTGCCTCTACCAGCATGTGACCCATGCGGCCACTGACGCCTGCAACGGCAATCGCGTGTATCTGCGCTGCCATTATGGCTTGGCACTTTCAAGCGGTGGGTAGGTGGCCGGTGGTGTGCCAGCAGGTGCAGCGGCTGGGCTGCTAATGGTCGTAGCGGACGCAGCGGACGCTGAAGGTCTGTCAGCCGCTTTGAGCTGGTCTTCAGTCGCTTCTAAGATTGGTATTTTGCCGATTTTTCGGCTGTTGGCCAGTGAGGCCGTAAATTCGGCGGTGCTGGGCAGCGTGTCACCCTCAAAACGCGCCAGTTGGTCGCCTTTGAAAAATACCGCATATTTAAAAGATTGCGGCTCAATGCCCTGGCGCTTCAAGGAAAAAACATAATCCCAGCGGTCAGTGTGAAACAGGCTGGTCACCAGCGGCGTACCCAGCAGGTCTTTGACTTGTGCTCGCGACATGCCCGCTTTGAGCAATTCCACCTGCTCTTTGGATATGAAATTGCCCTGAATCACGTCAATCTTGTATGGCGTGATCCAGTTGACCGGATTGGCAGTACTGGCATTAAAACCTGCGTTGAAGCTGCCGCAAGCTGACAACCCCAGAGCGGCCAGACAGACCAGAGCTGCCAAGCTTGAGCGATGGATGGAGGTGGTGCTGAGACGGTGTTTTGCAGGCATGGTGCGGTCGATAGCGATATGATGAAACATTGTAGCGGCTGGGGTTTTGTCGGCCAGATCAAAAGATATGACTTTCCCCTGGGTGAAAACACATGAGCAATATCAAAGAACTGAAAAGCACCGGCCTGAAGGCTACCTTGCCACGCCTGAAAATTCTGGAAATCTTTCAGACCGGCAAACAGCGCCACATGACGGCTGAAGATGTGTTTCGGGT
>JBBAPP010000246.1:0-3298 GCA_040400775.1 Polaromonas sp.
TGTCAATCAAAGACGTACCCGAAGCCTGGGCAGAAAGCCTAAGGCAACGCGCCGCGCGCAACCATCGGTCGCTCCAGGGTGAGCTGATGGCCATCATTGAGCAGGCGGTGACTACTTCTGGCGATGTCGAAGCACTTAGAGGCGATCTGTCCAGCCTTGACCGTTCGCCTATGGGTGCCCAGCTGGACCGCCGACAAAGACGCATCGTTGGCTATGACCGCATGGGCAACCCTATCATCAGTCAAGGCTGGAAAACGGTCGAGCAGGTGTGTGCAGAAATAGACGCCCAGCCCAAAGAGATGCGTCCCGTCTACCCACCCGGCATACCGTTAGGCGTAGACATCATTCGAGCTGAGCGGGACGCGAGATGAATCTTTCTACAGGCTCTGCGCCGCGAACTTTTTATGTGGCTGAACCACCCTCCCAATATCTGGCGCGCCCGCCAATTGTGGTGGACTGTAGCGCGCTAGTCGGCATACTTTTTGAAGAACCTTGGCAAGCCCAGGCCAGCGAGAAAATTCGTGGCCGAACCCTGAATGCGCCTTTCCTGCTGGAAATCGAGTTCACCAGCGTGGCGCTGAAAAAACACAAGCAAGGCTACCTGGCTTTAGTTGACAACGCTCTGGCGCGATTTAAAGCTTTTAACCTCACGTTTCACCCAATTGAGCTGCCTCAAGTTTTTGCCCTTGCCATGCAATACAAGCTGTCTGCCTGCGACGCCAGCTACCTGTGGCTGGCCGCTGAACTCAAAGCACCGCTGGCGACGTTTGATGAAAAGCTGGCTGATGCAGCGCGAATACATTTGGCCAGCTTGCCTTAAGCACCGGGTTTTTGGGCTAATCCACCACCACCGGTACGCGCTGCGCCAGGGCGCACATCAGTTCGTAACCGACCGTGCCGCCAGCCTGCGCAACTTCGTCAATCGGTAACACAACGCCACCAGATTCGCGCCCCCATAGCGTCACGTCACTGCCCATGCCGGCATGGGGCACAGGCGACAAGTCAACCGTCAACATGTCCATGCTGACGCGGCCCACCATGCGGCACCGTACACCGTTGACCAGCACGGGCGTGCCGGTGGTGCAGTGGCGCGGGTAGCCGTCTGCGTAACCGCAGGCCACTATGCCGATGGGCATGGGCTGGCTGGCCGTAAAGCTGGAGCCGTAGCCCACAGTGTCACCTGCCACCAGGTTTTGCACGCCTATGATTTTTGCGCTGAGCGTCATGGTCGGTTGCAAACCCCAGTCCTCGGCGCTGTGCTCTGGAAAATCGGGCGCGCTGCCGTACAGCGCAATGCCGGGACGAATCCAGTCCGATAGGGTTGCCATGGTGTCGCCATGCCGCAGGTTGGCTGCGCTGTTGCTAAGTGAGCGTTCGCCCGGCAGGTCGTGCGTGATGGCTTCAAACGCTGCGAGTTGCGCGCTGATGCCTTTGGCCGTGTCAGCATCAGAGAAATGCGTCATCAATGAGACCTCAACAACCTGCGGCAGCGCATTCAGCCGCGTCCAGGCGGCGCGGTAGCGTTCAGGCTTAAAGCCCAGGCGGTTCATGCCAGAATTCATTTTTAAAAACACGCGGTGCGGCTGCTGGGTTTTGTGTGCCGCCAGCATGTCAATTTGCTGGTTGCAATGCACCACATGCCAAAGCCCCAGGCGCGAGCAGATTTCTAAGTCACGCGCTTCAAAGCAGCCCTCCAGCAACAAAATAGGGCCGCGCCAGTCGAGTACGCGCAAACGGGCCGCCTCCTCAAAATCAAGCAGCGCAAAACCATCGGTGTTCTTTAGCCCGTTGAAGGCACGTTCAATCCCGTGGCCATAGGCATTGGCTTTGACGATAGCCCAGACTTTGGCATCGGGTGCGTGGTGTCGCGCGCGCGTCAGGTTGTGGCTGAGTGCTGCAGTGTGAATGCTGGCTTGTATTGGGCGGGGCATAAATTAAAGCGGTATTGGCCTAGAACAATTATTACGCGACTAGTTCGCATGCTATAAACCAGCATCTTATGGCGACAGTTACAAATTAATGAAGCGCGGTTTTTACACCATCATGGCAGCCCAGTTTTTCAGCTCTTTGGCTGATAACGCGCTGTTCGTCGCCGCCGTGGAGCTGCTCAAAACCAACGGCGCGCCCAAGTGGCAGCCCGCTGCACTGGTACCCATGTTTGCGTTGTTTTATGTGGTGCTAGCGCCTTTCGTGGGGGCGTTTGCTGACGCCAAGCCCAAGGGTCAAGTCATGTTTGTTAGCAATGCCATCAAAGTGGTAGGTTGCCTGATGATGCTGTTTGGCACGCACCCGCTGATGGCTTATGCCATTGTGGGCCTGGGCGCAGCAGCTTACTCACCAGCCAAGTACGGTATTCTGACGGAGCTGCTGCCGGCATCACAACTGGTCAAAGCCAATGGCTGGATTGAAGGCTTGACGATTGCGTCGATTATTTTGGGCGTGCTGCTGGGCGGGCAACTGGTCGGCCCGGTAATATCCAACGCGCTGCTATCCATCAATTTTCCGTTCATCACCACCGCGATCGACACCCCGCCTGAAGCCGCCATCAGTGTGTTGATTTTCTTGTATGTTATTGCTGCCTGGTTCAATACGCGGATCCCCAGCACCGGCGTTGAAATGCGGCCAATGCCGCGCAACAAGCTCGAACTATTGCCTGATTTTTGGAACTGCAATGCCGCCCTGTGGCGTGACAAGCTGGGCCAAATATCGCTCGCCACCACCACCCTGTTTTGGGGCGTGTCAGGCAACCTGCGCTATATCGTTTTGGCGTGGGCGGCTGCAGCGCTAGGTTACAGCACAACCCAGGCCTCATCTTTGGTGGGTGTGGTGGCCATTGGCACGGCCGTCGGTGCAGTGGTTGCGTCCATGCGGATGCGGCTGGACCAGGCCACCAGTGTGATCCCTCTGGGCATTGGCATGGGTTTGTTGGTGATTTTGATGATATTTATTGACAATGTCTGGGTGGCCGCACCATTTTTGATTTTGCTGGGCGGCATTGGCGGCTTTTTGGTGGTGCCGATGAACGCCCTGCTGCAACACCGTGGGCACAACCTGATGGGCGCGGGTAGATCGATTGCGGTGCAGAACTTCAACGAGCAAGCCTGTATTTTGGCGCTGGGCGCCGGCTACAGCCTTTCCACCGGCATGGGGCTGTCGGCCTTTGGCGCCATCACTATTTTTGGTGTCGTGGTGGCGGGCTTCATGTACATCATCCAGCGCTGGCACAAAAGCAATTGCATCAAACACAAAGAGCAGGTCGAGCATCTTTTGAGTATTGCGCGCAGCGATACCACGCACT
>JBBAPP010000247.1:0-3240 GCA_040400775.1 Polaromonas sp.
ATCACCTGGTTGCATTTGTCGTCTACCTTGACCAGGCTGGAGGCGGTAATTTCATCAAACATCAGCCCATAGGGGTTGATCAAAAAGTGCTGCGCGTCGCCCGACACCGACGCCGGCAGCTTGGCGCTGATGTGGGTGAAGACCAGATCGCTCCAGCCGTATAGCGCCACCAGCCGGTAGCAGGCGGCCAAGTCGCAGCGCAGTTGCCATTCTTCGTGGCTGACTGTGTTTTTCAGTGAGGCGATATCCATGCGGGGTCTCCAAATGTGTTCGGTGTGTCAGGATACGCTGATGATGCCATGGGTGACAATCTGAATTTAACCGGGATGGTTTATTGGACCGTTCGCCCTGAGCCTGTCGAAGGGATTTTTACGATAGCTAAAAGCTTCGACAAAGCCTGTCCTGAGCACGCCGAAGGGCTCAGCCCGAACGGATCTAACGCCAATGGACAATCGCGGTTTAAAAAAACGTCGCTCGAGTGACGTAGGTGGCATTTTTACGCTTAAACCAACGCATAACCCAATAAATACGGGCGCAAATAGCTATTAATTTAGGAGTATATTGGAAGCTTTTCTGATTTCAACCGGCATCGTAGCCTTGGCAGAAATTGGCGACAAAACACAATTGTTGGCCTTGCTGCTGGCGGTGCGCTTTAAAAAGCCTTGGCCGATTGTGTGGGGCATTTTTGTGGCTACTGTTTTAAACCACGCCTTGGCGGGGGCGCTGGGCGCGTGGCTCAGCACGCATATCAGCCCGCAAGTCTTGCGCTGGATATTGGGTGCATCCTTCATCGCCATGGCGGTGTGGATGCTGATCCCCGACAAGTTGGACGACGAGTCCGATAAACAGCCGCTGCGCTTTGGCGTTTTTGGCACCACGCTGGTGCTGTTCTTTTTGGCCGAGATGGGTGACAAAACGCAGGTCGCTACGGTCATGCTGGCAGCACGCTTTGATGCCTATGTAGCCGTGGTGGCGGGTACCACGCTGGGCATGATGCTGGCCAACGCGCCGGTGGTCTGGCTGGGTGAACGCGTGACCCGGTTGCTGCCGTTGCAGGTGGTTCACATCGTCAGCGCACTTATATTTTTAGGCTTGGGCCTGTTTGCGCTGTTGGGCTGACGCGCAGACCCGATGGTCGCCTGGCTGGCAAGCAGCCATGTGCGTTGTCTCGTTTCGCCCTACACGCCAAGTCACCAATTAACCTCTCGCTCAGGCGTGGCCCCAATACGGTGAATCGACAAGTCGGCCCCTTCAAACTCGTCCTCTTGCGTCATTCTCAAACCAATGCTGAATTTAAGCGCACCATAAACCACACAGCCTGACAGCAGTGCCCACGCCACGCCCAGCGTGCTGCCGATCAGCTGCGCGGCCAAACTCACGCCACCCAGGCCACCCAATGCTTGACTGCCAAAAATACCTGCGGCAATACCACCCCACAGACCGCACAGGCCATGAAGCGGCCAGACACCCAGCACATCATCAATCTTCCATTTGTTTTGCGTTAACGTAAACATGACGACGAATACGCCGCCGGCGATGCCGCCAGTCGCCAATGCGCCTAGCGGATGCATCAGGTCAGAACCCGCGCACACAGCCACCAGTCCAGCCAAAGGCCCGTTGTACAAAAACCCCGGGTCGTTTTTTCCAAACACCAAGGCCGCCAGCGTGCCGCCGACCATCGCCATCAAAGAATTGACCGCCACCAGCCCAGAAATTTTTTCAATGGTTTGCGCACTCATCACATTAAAGCCGAACCAGCCAACCGTCAAAATCCACGCGCCCAGAGCCAGAAACGGAATACTCGATGGTGGGTGTGCCGATACACCCCCGTCCTTGCGGTACCGGTTGTAGCGCGCACCCAGCAACACCACGGCTGGCAGCGCCAGCCAGCCGCCAACCGCGTGCACCACGATGGAGCCGGCAAAGTCATGGAACTCGGCGCCGGTCACTGATTTGATCCATGCTTGAACGCCAAAATGCTGGTTCCAGGCAATGCCCTCAAAAAACGGGTAAACAAAACCCACAATGATGGCGGTTGCAATCAGCTGCGGGTAAAACCGGGCGCGCTCTGCAATACCGCCAGAAATAATGGCAGGAATGGCCGCTGCGAAGGTCAACAAAAAGAAAAACTTGACCAATTCATAGCCGTTTTTAGCCGCCAGCTGCTCAGCACCGACAAAAAAGTGCGTCCCGTAAGCCACGCTATAACCAACGGCGAAATAGGCAATGGTAGAAACTGAAAAATCCGCCAAAATTTTGACCAGCGCATTGACCTGGTTCTTTTTGCGGACGGTGCCCAGCTCCAGAAAGGCAAAACCAGCGTGCATGGCCAGCACCATAATGCCGCCCAATAAAATGAATAAAGCGTCTGAGCCCTGTTTTAGTGCGTCCATGCGTGTCTTTTCGTCGTAAATGTAATTAAGTGGTGCGTTATTAGCGCATTTTTCGATATTGCACTAAAAAAAGCAAGAAATGCGCCACACCTGTGCATACGCGGGATCGGGCAGATTTGTGTCCATGCGCTGTGCCGGCGTGAGCGCAATAGGTGCCTGGTCTCAATGCGGGCAGCACCCTGCGTCAGCGCTAGCTGCTTTTTTAGGCTGGGACCTGGTGGCCTGCTTGGGTTGATATACTTCAAAAGCGCCGATTTGCTACAGCTTGCGGGCGCTTAACAAGTTCAGCTAATGACGCCTGCCAACCCGGCCTCGCCTTTAGCGATGTCGGGTTTTTTATTTTCAATGCATTCAAGATGTTGATCGCCACACCGCAGTCCATGCACTTCGAAGCCGGTTTGCCGCTGCAAAGCGGCGCGTCGATTCGCGCCTACGACCTGAGCTATGAAACCTACGGCACGCTGAACGCAGACAAATCCAACGCGGTCTTGATTTGCCACGCATTGAACGCATCGCACCATGTGGCCGGCGTGTATGCGGGCCAAGACAAATCTGAAGGCTGGTGGGACAGCATGATTGGCCCCGGCAAACCGGTTGATACCGACCAGTTTTTTGTGATTGGCGTAAATAACCTCGGCTCATGCTTTGGCTCCACTGGGCCCATGCAAACCAACCCGGATACCGGCAAGATTTACGGCGCAGACTTTCCCGTCGTCACAGTGCAAGATTGGGTCGACGCGCAGGCGCGGCTCATGGACAGGTTGGGCATTCAAACCCTGGCCGCCGTGATGGGCGGCAGCTTGGGCGGTATGCAGGCACTGAGCTGGACGCTGCAATACCCAGCCAG
>JBBAPP010000248.1:0-3167 GCA_040400775.1 Polaromonas sp.
TGGGTAACCCCAAGCTGGCTGCTTTCATTGAGGAATGCAAGTCTGGCGGCACAACAGAGGCAGAGCTGGCCACGCAAGAGAAAAAAGGTGTGTGCACTGGCTTGTTTGTCACGCATCCTTTGAACAGTGAACAAATTGAAGTCTGGGTCGGCAACTATGTACTAATGAGCTACGGCGACGGCGCGGTGATGGGCGTACCTGCACATGATGAGCGGGATTTTGAGTTTGCGAACAAATATGGGTTGCCGATCAAGCAGGTCACAGAGGTCAAAGGCCAAGCCTTCAACATCACCGCGTGGGCTGACTGGTATGGCGACAAGCAACAAGGCGTGGCTATCAACTCTGGCAAATACAACGGCCTGGTTTTCAAGGCCGCTGTTGACGCCGTCGCCGCTGACCTGATCGCCAAAAACCTGGGCGAGAAAAAAACCACTTGGCGTTTGCGCGATTGGGGCGTCAGCCGCCAGCGCTACTGGGGCACGCCGATACCCATCATCCACTGCACTGAACACGGCGCAGTGCCCGTGCCTGAAACAGGCCTGCCCGTGGTGTTACCGCAAGACTGCGTGCCGGATGGCTCTGGCAACCCGTTGCTCAAGCATGAAGGCTTTCATGCCGGCGTGGTGTGCCCGGTATGCGGCAAGCCTGGCAGGCGCGAAACCGACACGATGGATACGTTTGTCGATAGCTCCTGGTACTACATGCGGTACTGCGATCCAGCCAATTCTGACAAGATGGTTGCAGAAGGTGCCAACTACTGGATGCCAATGGATCAGTACATCGGCGGTATTGAGCACGCTATTTTGCATTTACTCTATGCCCGTTTCTGGACCAAAGTCATGCGCGACATTGGCCTGGTCAAAGCCGACGAGCCGTTTACCAAGCTGCTGACGCAGGGTATGGTTTTGAACCACATTTACTCGCTCAAAACGGGCAACGGCGGTATAGACTATTTCTGGCCGAAAGAAGTCGATGACATTCATGATGCGGATGGCAAAGTGCGTACCGCCAGGCGCAAAACCGACGGTTTGACAGTGAACTACGAAGGCGTGGGCACCATGAGCAAGAGCAAAAACAACGGTGTAGATCCGCAGGATCTGATTGAAAAATATGGTGCGGATACGGCCCGGCTGTACACCATGTTTACTGCCCCACCCGAGGCCACGCTGGAGTGGAACGATGCGGGTGTTGAAGGAAGTTACCGCTTCTTGCGCCGCGTCTGGAGCTTTGGTAGCAAATTGAATACTATTAATTCAATAGCTAATTACGCAGATATTGATTGGTCTAAAGGCACTTTTAGCAAGGAAATTAAGGCTTTAAGGTTCGAGATTCAGACGGTTTTAAAGCAAATCGACTACGACTACCAGCGCATGCAGTACAACACGGTGGTGTCGGGCAGCATGAAGCTGCTGAATGCGATGGAAGACTTTAAAGGTGATGCGACGGACGCATCACATGCCGCGCTGCATGAAGGCTTCAACATCTTGCTGCGCTGCCTGTATCCTGCTTGCCCGCACCTGGCGCATGCGCTCTGGTTTGATTTGGGCTATGCCAAACAACACGGCGGTTTGCTAGACGCACCCTGGCCGCAAGTTGACACCAGCGCCTTGCAGCAAGATGAAATCGAACTCATGCTGCAAATCAACGGTAAGCTGCGCGGCTCCGTTACTGTCAGCGCCACCGCTGATAAAGCCGCGATTGAAGCTGCTGCATTGGCAACTGAAGCCTTTACCAAACAAGCGGCAGGAGCTACACCTAAAAAGGTGATTGTGGTACCGGGTCGGCTCATCAATATCGTTGTCTAAGGCAGACCCCAAAGGAATACTATGCAACGCCGCACTTGCCTGACTCTGCTAACCCTCAGCCCCGTACTGGGCCTAACAAGCTGCGGCTTTGCGCTTCGCACCACCCCTAACTTTGCTTTCAAGTCGCTGTTTTTCCCGCTTGCTGATAATTCGCCGCTGGGCACAGAGCTCAAGCGCGCGCTGGAGTCTGGTGGCAAGGTGCGGGTGATCAGTGATGTGCTACAGATAGACCAGGCAGAAGTGATTTTGGATGTGCTGCAAGAGCGGCGTGAAAAAAGCGTGGTCGCCGTCAATGCCTCGGGGCAGGTGCGTGAATTTCAGTTGCGTCTGCGCTTCAGCTTCAAACTGCGCAGCAACAAAGGTAAAGACTTGATTCCCGCGACTGAAATCGTACAGCAGCGCGACATCAGTTTTAACGAGTCTGCGGTGCTGGCCAAAGAAGCTGAAGAAGGTCTGCTATATCGCGAGATGCAAAGCGATATCATTCAGCAAATCATGCGCCGCCTGGCGGCAGTTGCGGCGCTGTAAACGCTGAGCGAGCAGCATGAACCTGGCACCCACGCAAGTCACCGAGCATTTAAAGCGCGGCATCAAAAGCCTGTACACCCTGCATGGTGATGAGCCGTTGCTGGTACAAGAATTTGCCGACAGCCTGCGCGCCCATGCACGTGGACTAGGCTACACCGAACGTACTGTACACACGGTGCAAGGCGCGCACTTTGACTGGAGTGAGGTGCTGGCTAGCGGCGGCTCACTGAGTTTGTTTGCCGACAAGCAAATCATTGAAGTCCGCATCCCCAGCGGTAAGCCCGGCAAAGAGGGCTCGGTAGCCTTGCAGCAGATTGCCGAGCGCGCCGGCAAGGGGGGAGGCGACGACTCAACGCTGACGCTCATCGTGCTGCCCCGACTAGACAGCATGACGACCAAGGGCGCGTGGTTTGGAGCACTTGAGAGCTACGGCATCACTGTTAAATTTGAGCCGATTGCGCGCGGCATGTTGCCGCAATGGATATCGCAACGCCTGCAAACCCAAGGCCAGCGCGTAGCGGCGGGGGAAGAAGGCCAGCGCACCCTGCAATTTTTTTCTGACCGGGTGGAAGGTAACCTGCTGGCCGCGCACCAGGAGATTCAAAAACTCAGCCTGCTGTATGGCACGGCTAACGGCGGCGTTCTGAGCTTTGAACAGGTAGAAAACGCGGTGCTCAATGTGGCGCGCTATGACGTCTTCAAGTTGTCTGAAGCCGTGCTCAGCGGCCAGGCGCTGCGGGTGACCCGCATGCTGGACGGCTTGCAGGCTGAAGGCGAGTCCGAAGTTCTGGTGCACTGGGCCATCAGTGAAGACATCCGCAGCATGAAGCGCGT
>JBBAPP010000249.1:0-3155 GCA_040400775.1 Polaromonas sp.
GCCATGAAAAGCGCGCCAGATTTGCCGCGTAAAAACTTCACCGCCATGCTGCGCCTGGACCACAACCGCGCGGCCAGCCAAGTCGCTGCCAAAACCGGTAAAGCCGTGGCTGACATTGAAAAACTTGCGGTATGGGGCAACCATTCACCCACCATGTACGCCGACTACCGCTTTGCCAGCATCAAGGGAGAAAGCGTCGCAGCCATGATCAACGACCAGGACTGGAACGCCAACACCTTTTTGCCAACCGTCGGCAAGCGCGGTGCTGCCATCATTGAGGCACGGGGTGTGTCGTCAGCCGCATCAGCCGCCAACGCCGCCATTGACCATATGCGCGACTGGGCGCTGGGCACCCATGGCAAATGGGTCACCATGGGAATTCCGTCTGATGGTCAGTACGGTATTCCTGATGGCACTATGTTTGGCTTTCCTGTGACCTGCGAGGGTGGCGAGTACAAACTGGTTGAAGGCCTGGCCATTGATGAATTCAGCCAGACCTGCATTCACAAAACGCTGTCTGAGTTGCAAGGCGAGCAAGACGGTGTGAAGCATTTGCTTTAAATGATGAACGTGCGCCGCGCAGGGCCGCCCCAGGCAAGCACAGCCCCTGTCTCCGTGAAAGGGGCAGCGCAATGCCTAATGCACACGCAGTGACAAGCGTGGGGGCTACGCACCCTCGCGACATTCTCCTCGGCGCGCAGGCTGCGACTGGTTTTTTACCGGTTTGCGACCACTACAGCGGCGTAGAGGCGCGGATGCGCAAAAGCCTGCAATTGCAGGCTGACATGTCTGAGGAGTTCGGCGCTTGCGTGTTCGACGTAACGCTGGACTGCGAAGACGGTGCGCCCGTGGGAGGTGAGGCGGATCACGCGGCGATGGTGGTGGCGCTGGTTTCGCTGGCCAGCAACAAAGCCCGCGTGGCGGTGCGCGTCCACCCGGTCGGTCACCCCGCGTTTGAAGCCGATATGGCCACCATTGCGGGGAGCGTTGGGCATCAGCTCTGCCACATCATGGTTCCCAAGGTCGAATCGGTGGAAGACGTAGTGAAAGTAGCCAAAGCACTTTCAAGCGCAGGGGCTGACCAGTTGCCGATTCACGTGCTGATCGAATCGCCAGCCGCCGTTCAGCGTGCGTTTGAGATTGCCGCGCATCCGCTTGTGCAGTCATTGAGTTTTGGGTTGATGGATTTTGTGTCCAGCCATGGCGGGGCGATCCCTGCGCATGGCATGTCCAGCCAGGGCCAGTTCACCCACCCGCTGGTGGTACGTGCCAAACTGGAGATCGCATCTGCCTGCCACGCCAACAGCAAAACGCCGTCGCATTGCGTGGTGACGGAGTTCAACGATCTAAAGGCCATGACGATGGCCGCACGGCGGGCATTCCATGAATTTGGCTACACCCGTATGTGGAGCATCCACCCGAACCAGATTCGTCCGATTCTGGCGGCCTTCGCGCCTACCGAAGAAGACATTGAAAACGCTACAAATATAATAGCTTCTGCCGCGCGTGAAGATTGGGCGCCTATCAGTTTCAAGGGGCAATTACACGACCGCGCCAGCTACCGTTATTTTTGGCAGGTCTTGGAGCGCGCACATCAAACAGGCCGTACTTTGCCGGCTGAATCACGCATCTATTTTTTAGGAATGGCATGAAACTATTTGCGACACCACTCCTATTGGCAGCGTGTGTCTTTGCCATGCCTGCTGTGCTGTTGGCTCAAACTGCGCCGACAGCGGCACCTGCCAAGGCTGCTGCAAAAGTCCCTGCGCCAAAATCACCTGCAGAGGTTCGGCGTTCAGCCCTCAAAGCGGTTGAAGAAGTTACACCCATCGATGAAGATCCGAACGTCAAATTGACCGCTGAAGATATCGAAATAGCCAAACGCGTGTTTGTGGGTACCATTCCCTGCGAGTTGGGTAAGGCAGTCACCATCACCCCCAGTAACCGCCGCCCCGGCTTTTTTCTGGTGCAAACCAAAGGTGCACGCTTTAGCATGCACCCGGTTGAAAGCCGTACCGGCGCGGTTCGGCTAGAAGACCCGAAAAGGGGCGCGATGTGGTTGCAACTGGGCAACAAATCGATGCTGATGAGCCAAAAGTTGGGCCAGCGCCTGGCCGATGAATGCACCAGTCCGGAGCAGACCACGTTGGCTGACGAGTTGAAAAAAACCCCAGCCCCCGGCTTGCTTGACGCACCTTCAGCAATTGCTACTGAGCCCACCACAACAAAATAAATTTTCAAATAATTTTTAACTTTGACTTACTGACTTTTCAGGAGAAAAAAATGGCTTCTACTTTCCTTCAAACCTACCGTAACCACGTGGCCGAGCGCTCTGTTTTTGGTATTCCGCCGCTGCCGCTGTCGGTCGTTCAAACTGCAGAAGTGATCGAGCTTTTGAAAAGCCCGCCAAAAGGCGAGGAAGCTTTTTTGGTTGAACTCATCGCCCAGCGCGTACCCGCAGGCGTGGACAACGCCGCAAAAGTCAAGGCCAGCTACCTGGCCGCTGTGGCGCATGGCACCGAAAAGTGCGCGTTGATTTCACGCGAACACGCGGCGCAACTGCTGGGCACCATGCTGGGCGGCTACAACATCAGCCCGATGATTGCGTTGCTGGACGATGCCGAGGCCAGCGTGGCCACACAAGCAGCCGCAGGTTTGAAAAACACGCTGCTGATGTTTGACCAGTTCCATGACGTGAAAGAAAAAGCCGACAAGGGCAACGCTTACGCCAAGTCGGTGATGCAAAGCTGGGCGAACGCAGAGTGGTTCACCAGCCGGCCTGAAGTGCCGCCGTCCATCATGCTCACCGTCTTCAAGGTCGCAGGCGAGATCAACACGGATGATTTGTCCCCCGCCCCTGACGCCTGGAGCCGCCCTGACATTCCATTGCACGCCCTGGCCATGCACAAAAATCCGCGCCCCGGTGTCAGCCCCGAAGAAGAGGGCAAACGCGGCCCGATCAAGTTCATTGACTCCCTCAAGGCCAAAGGCCATCTGGTGGCCTATGTGGGCGACGTGGTCGGCACAGGGTCATCGCGCAAATCAGCGACCAACTCGGTGCTATGGTTCACTGGGCAAGACATTCCGTTTGTGCCCAACAAGCGCTTTGGCGGTGTCTGCCTGGGTTCAAAAATTGCGCCGATTTTCTACAACAC
>JBBAPP010000250.1:0-3151 GCA_040400775.1 Polaromonas sp.
AATTGAAGTGAAATACCTCAGCGCCTACCCCGAAAGCCTGCAATCGCAAGTGCAGCAACTGCAAAGCCAGGACAAGCTGGGCGACATGCTGCTTAAAAAATACCCGCGCGCCCACAGCGTGCGCACCGACAAGGCGCTGTATGACTACGTGATGGCGCTTAAAAACGAGTTCTTGCGCAGCTCTGAGCCACTGTCAAAAGTAGCCTTTGACAACCGTCTGCAAGTCATCGCCCATGCCCTCGGCACGCATACCCAAATCTCTAGAGTTCAAGGCAACAAGCTCAAAGCCAAACGCGAAATCCGCGTGTCGTCACTGTTCAAAGAAGTGCCCGACGAGTTTTTGCGCATGATCACCGTGCACGAGCTGGCCCACATCAAGGAAAAAGAGCACGACAAAGACTTCTACAAGCTCTGCACCTACATGGAGCCCCAGTACCACCAGTACGAGTTTGACCTGCGCGTGTACCTGACGCACATGGACGCGAGTGGCAAGCTGGCTTGGCCTGTGGGTTAGCCAGCGCCGCCTTATTTCATCGGCGCCAAGCCTTCCAGCAGCGTCGGCAGCAGTTCAGTCACCGTCGGGTGAATGTGCATGCCCCGGGTGATAACGGTGTACGGTTGCTTGGCGGCCATCACTTCCAGCACGGCCTGCACAACCTCGTCACCGTGCACGCCAAAAATAGCCGCGCCAAGTATGTGCTGGGTCTCGGCATCCACCGCAATTTTCATGAAACCCGCCGTCTCGCCCATCTCTCGGGCGCGGCCTACCCGCGTCATCATCAATTTGGCCGTCAATGCGGGCCGGCCAGTGGCTCGAACCTGGTCGTGCGTCATGCCCACACGCCCCAATGGTGGGTCTACAAACAGCGCGTAGGTGGGAATCCGGTCGCTGACTTGGCGGGCTAGGTCGCCTGATAGATCGTCGAACAAATTGTTGGCAACGATTTCGTAGTCGTTCCAACTGGTGTGGGTGAAGGCGCCGCGGCCATTGCAGTCCCCCAGCGCGTACACGCCCGCAACGTTTGACTGCAAATCCTCGCCCACCACGATGTAGCCTTTGGCGTCTAGCTGAATGCCCGCAGCAGCCAGGCCCAAGTCGTGTGTATTGGGCACGCGCCCGGTGGCCAGCAGGATGTGTGAGCCTTCAATGCGCGGATCGCCCGCTGTGCAACTGGCAGTGACGGCGACGCCCTGTCCTTGCCGCTCCAGGCCTATACACGTCGCGTTAAACCGAAACTCAATCCCCTCACCCGCCAATACGTCGCGAATGGCCTCAGAGACATCCACATCTTCGCGACCAACCAGCCGCGGTCCACTTTCAACCACCGTCACCCGACTGCCAAAGCGCCGGTACATTTGCGCAAACTCCAGGCCAATGTAGCTGCCGCCCACCACCACCAAATGCTCGGGCAACTCCAACAGGCGCATGATGCGGGCGTTGTTCAGGTACGGCACATCTGCAATGCCCGGCATGTCAGGCTCAGCCGCCCGGCCGCCCACATTGATGAAAATGCGCGGCGCTTCAAGCTCACGCGTTCCTACACGCACAGTGTGAGGGCCGCTGAAGCTGGCCTGTCCTTGCAGCACCGTCACATTCTTGGCACCGTCTAGCCAGGCGCGCACCCCGCTGCTGGACTGCTGCACGATCTGGTCTTTGCGCGCCATCACCCGCGCCATGTCTACCCGCACCGGCGTATCGAGCAATACGCCAAAGTCGCTGGCATGGCGCGCCACGTGCGCCACCCGCGCACTGGCCACCATGGTTTTGGTAGGCACGCAGCCGTTGTTGACGCAGGTGCCACCAAAATGATGGCGCTCAATCAGCAGCGTCTTCAGGCCCTGCTTGCCGCACCGCACCGCCAGCGCCGGGCCAGCCTGGCCCGCACCAATCACAATCGCATCGAATTTTTCAGTCATGGTGTTTTCTTTTAATCGCTTGCTTTTCGCGGCGTTCTGGTCAGTTTGTATTCAGGCTAAGCCGGGTGCTCCATACCGATATATCGGGAAGGTCACCCACCTTGCTCACCGCCTCAACCAGACAAGCCTTCTCTAAACGGGTCAACGTTGCAAGGTCACCATCTTCAAAATAAACCATGGCCTTCAAGCTCTCGCTTGGCTGAAAATTAACGCCGTAAAGCTGGCGGGCAGCAGCTAGTCCACCAGACAAGCTCACACCCGCCTTCACCATAGCAGCAATATCGCGGTAATATTTGGCTTCAGCGCGTTGAAGAATGACTCTGACCTTCGTTGCCATCAGGTCGTCCAGGCAAGCCACCTGCAAAACGCCGTCGTCTGTCAGCTCTGGCGTGCCAACCCGCCCGAAGCCAATAGTGCCAAAAAACGAAATCTTCACATGCTCGTGCAACGCGTCGCCATAGGGAACGCTGACAGTGAACGTGTTTTGCTGATCTTGCAAAACAGTGGATTGGGCCAAAAACGGAAAAGCCGCATTGAGCGCGTCACGGTCTAGCGGTAGTTCAGAGAAAAAATCAAAATCAACTGAAATTCGGTGTCCTAGCCGCAGGGCAATCGCAGTGCCGCCATAAAGCACAAAACCAAGCCCGGCAGCAAGCTGAAGTTCAGGCCAAAGCCGAAGCTGTGCAGGCGGCAGAATGTCCAGGCGCGGTTTGAAAAAACCGGTCATTGAAACTTTCGTGATGGCAGAGGCGGAACCTGATCAACACCAGCCAGGCCTAAGCGGTAATGCCAATAGGCCCAAGAACGCTGGCTGAACTGTCCCGCTTGGGCATGTGCAATCACGCCACGCAGTACGTCATCACCAACTTGATGCGCCAGCGTTTGAACATCTGCATAGTCACCCATGTTCATGACCTGCGCCATCACACGTTCAGGCATGGGCACGGCTTCATCAGCTGTTTTCCACCAAATGTATTTGCTGGCTAGCTGCTTGAAACCATCAGTAGGAGTAAGGCCGGTTCGGCTAGTCATAAAAACTCCAGCGTTACTTAAAGACTTGAAGACATATGATTTTACTAGGCTTAAGCGCACGCCAAGGGGGAAAACCGGGTGGTCGCAAGTTGCGACTACCTCCAGAAACTCAAATTTTCCAGCGCGCTACCGATTTCATTTACTGAGGACGGTGGCAAGGCCAATGCGCCAAGACGCCCATATTTCCGTCGGGTTACGCTGC
>JBBAPP010000251.1:0-3140 GCA_040400775.1 Polaromonas sp.
ACCAGCATCAGCTGGCTCATGATGCGCGGGCCTTGAATGCTGCGCAGCGTGAAGGGCGAGGGGTCGTCAAAGTTGCTCAGGGTGTAGCTCGGCAGCACCGCGTGGCCCAGGCCTTCTTTGACCAAACTCAAAATTGCGTTTAGGCCATCCACCTCCAGCGTAATTTGTGGTTTGCGACCGATGGCATTCATTTCGCTGTCCACCAGCATGCGAAAGGCATTTGGGCGGCTGGGCAAAATCAGTGGCAGATCGGCAACTTCTTTCAATTCAATCGGCTGTCGTTTGGCCTGTTGCTGGTGGGCGGCGGTGGTTTTTGAAATCAGCACCAGCGCTTCGGTATGCAGCATGCTTATTTCAACGTCGGGTGAATAGGCTGCATCGTAGACTACCGCCATGTCCAGGTTGCCGACGCGCAGGCCTTCGAGCATCAGCACTGAAAAGCCCTCAGTGAGCGTTAAATGTGCCTGTGGCAAATGTTGTTTGAAGGCGTGGGTTAGCGGCACCGTGATCAAACGTGACAGGCTGGGCGGCAGGCCAATCGACACACGCCCGGCCAGTGCGCCGCGCACTGCACCCAGTTCTTCACGCGCCAACTCCACCTGGTGCAAAATACCCCGCCCATGCTTGAGCAGCAACTGCCCGGCCTCGGTTGGCAGCGCGCCGCGCCCGTTGCGGGTCAGCAGATTTTGCCGCAGTTCCACTTCCAGCAGTCGTATCTGGCGGCTCAGTGCGGGCTGTGCAATGTCCAACGCAACCGAGGCGCGGGTAAAGCTGCCCAACTCGGCCACGCGGACGAAGTACGCCAATTGTTTTAAATCCATAAAATGCCCATACCTTATTTTATTGGCATAGCATTTGGCCAGCTATCAGTGTTTGTTCTAACTGCTAGCGAGCCATCACGGTGTCAGTTCTGTATTTTGCAGCGCAAAATTGACGCATGAAAAAAGAAACCCCAATCTTGCCTTTAGTGCTCTTGCCTGGCTTGATGTGCGATGCGGCTTTTTGGCAGCCACTGGTGGATTCGCTGCCTTGCCAGGTGGTGGACTACGGCGATGCCAACAGCATCACGGCCATGGCCGAAGCGGTGTTGGCAGTGGCCCAGACAAACTTCGTTTTGGCGGGCCATTCGATGGGTGGGCGGGTGGCACTTGAAGTGGCGCGCCTGGCTCCTGAGCGCGTAGAAAAAATTATTTTGATGGATACCGGGTATTTGCCGTGTCAGCCCGGTGCCGCTGGAGACACCGAAAAAGCCGGCCGCATGGCTCTGCTAGACGTCGCGCGCCAGCAGGGCGTGCGCGCCATGGGGCAAGCATGGGTCAAGGCCATGGTGCATCCTGAGCGTTTAAACGACGTGCTGCTGATCGATACCATCCTTGGCATGATGGAACGCAAAACTGCCGAACGCTTTGCCCACCAGCAGCAGGCTTTGTTAACCCGACCTGATGCCAGCCCCGTGCTGGCCGCATTGCGTGTGCCCACACTGCTGCTGTGCGGTCGCCAGGACGGCTGGGCCAATGTGGCGCAGCACACCGCCATGCAAGCTCTGGCACCCCATGCACAGCTCCGTGTGATTGAAGATGCGGGCCATATGGTGTTGATGGAACGACCCGAGGCTACGCTTCAAGCCATTCAGCAATTTTTGAAACAAGCAGCGAATTCGTGATGCTAAAAATCATTTCATCCATGGCCACGCGTCAAGTGTTGGCTGAACTGGCTGTTCAGTGGCAGAGTGCTTCAGGCGTGGAAGTCAACATTGAATCTGTTGGCGGTGTGGACGCCGCCAAACGCGTGCAGGCAGGTGAAGCTTTTGATGCTGTTGTTCTGGCCTCAGACGCGATTGAAAAGCTGTCAGCCGGTGGTCATGTTGTGGCCGGCAGCCGGGTTGATTTGGTGCGTTCCAGCGTAGCAGTGGCGGTTAAGGCGGGCACGCCGTTGCCAGATATCAGCACCGAATCAGCACTGCGCAGCGCCATTCAGGCAGCGTCCACGATTGGTTATTCGACTGGCCCGAGCGGCGTGGCGCTGGTCAAACTGTTTGAACGCTGGGGCATCTGGGACGCCCTGCAAGCCCGCATTGTGCAAGCCCCGCCCGGCGTGCCTGTGGGCACACTGGTCGCGCGCGGCGAGGTCGCGCTGGGCTTTCAGCAACTGAGCGAGCTGATGCACTTGGATGGAATCACGGTTGTAGGTACGCTGCCTGAAGAAGTAGCCATCACCACTGTTTTTTCAGCAGCGACTTGCAGTGCATCCACCCAGCAGAAAACAGTTGCAAAATTATTTGCTTTCATGGCAGCCCATGAAGCCGCTTCGATGAAACAAAAACATGGCATGCAAGCTGCAACGCTATGACCCCCACGCTTATCGCTTCGCGTATTGCGCTGCCCCCCAAGGGTTGTGTTTTGCCTTTGGGCGGCCTGGCGGCAAAACTATCTTAAATAAAGGAAAAACATGAGTCTTCAAAACCCTCTCATCATCGACTGCCACGGCCACTACACCACCGCTCCTAAAGCGCTGGAAACCTGGCGCAATCAGCAGATTGCCGGCATCCAAGACCCGGCAGTCATGCCCAAGGTCAGTGACTTGAAAATCAGCGACGACGAACTGCGGGAGTCCATAGAGCTGAACCAGCTGCGCCTGATGAAACAGCGCGGTAGCGACCTGACACTGTTCAGTCCGCGTGCCAGCTTTATGGCGCACCATATTGGCGACTTCAATGTCTCGTCGACCTGGGCGGCAATTTGCAACGAGCTGTGCTACCGGGTGAGCCAGCTGTTTCCTGACCATTTTGTGCCCGTCGCTATGCTGCCGCAAAGCCCGGGGGTCGATGTCAAAACCTGTATTCCTGAACTGGTCAAATGTGTTGAGCAGTACGGTAATGTAGGTATCAATTTAAACCCCGACCCATCGGGCGGTCACTGGACATCACCACCGCTCTCCGACAAGCACTGGTACCCGATGTACGAAAAGATGGTCGAGTACGACATCCCGGCCATGATTCACGTTTCTACCTCCTGCAACGCCTGTTTTCACACCACTGGCGCGCATTATTTGAATGCCGACACCACAGCCTTCATGCAGTGCCTGACAAGTGATTTGTTCAAGGACTTCCCGACATTGAAGTTTTTGATTCCGCACGGCGG
>JBBAPP010000252.1:0-3130 GCA_040400775.1 Polaromonas sp.
AGTACCCGCAGCCCAGCCGCTCCTGTCACGCTGGGTAAGTTGCCTGGTAAACGCAATATGCTTTGCCTCGCCAGCCAGGCAAAAGCGGCGGCCTCAACCTGCAAAGCTGGCAAGCCGTGCGCATCAGACGAAACGACTTGTAAAGCTGGCAAGCCCGCTTGCAAGCGTTGCATCAGGTAGTCGTTAAAAGCACCACCACCGCACACAATAAGTTCTTTGCTATTATTTAAATAGCTACTTGCAGCGCTGATACAGGCCTTGGCAGTGAATTCTGTCAGTGTATTTTGCACATCGACAGGCCTTTGAGCTGCAAAAGGTTTTAGTTTGGCTGCCAGCCAAGGCAAGCTGAACAAATCGCGACCGGTGCTCTTGGGTGGCGGCTTGGTGAAATAGGGCTCCTCCAGCAAGCTGGTCAACAGCGCCGGAATCAGTGCGCCAGCGGCTGCCCACTGGCCGCCAGCGTCATAGCGCTGGCCTGTGTGCTGCACACACCAGGCATCCATCAGCGCGTTGCCGGGGCCGCAGTCAAAGCCCAATACCGCGCCGCGAGCGGGCAGAACGCTCAAGTTTGAAATACCGCCAATGTTCATGACCAGTGTGGTGCTGTCAGCCTGACCAAACACGCTGTGGTGAAAAGCAGGCACCAGCGGTGCACCCTGGCCACCCGCCGCAATGTCACGGCTACGAAAATCCGCCACCACGTCAATACCTGTGCGTTCTGCCAGCAATGCCGGGTTGTTAAGTTGTGTGGTGTAGCCCAGCAAAGGTTGATGTCGCACGGTTTGGCCGTGTGCGCCTATGGCTCGGATGTCTTTGGATACCCGACCAGCAACGCGCAATAACCTGCTAACGGCTTTGGCATAGACCTCAGCCAGCTGGTTGGCCGCCAGCGCAGCGCGGTGTAATTCATTTTGCGATGGCGCGTTAAGCGCCAGCAGCTCAGCACTGAAATCGTTTGAAAATACCTCGCTGCTGCACGCTAAAACGCACATTGTTGGACCTGAGAAATCAACCAGCACAGCGTCTGCTGCATCGAGTGATGTCCCCGACATCAGGCCGATGTACAAATCACTCATAACTTATGAATTCTGAAGGTCATAGAGGAAATTTTCCGACCGCTAGCCCTGGAAAATAAACCCGCGCGGGGGCGGAGGGCGACCTGAAATGCGCGAACCTGGGCCTCGTTTATTCGGCGCGGGTTTGGCCCAGGGTGGCAGCGGCTTGCAGCTGCGTGCCGACAACCGCCGCCAATTGCTTGAAAAACGGCAGCACTGCCGTCGGCACAGGTACGGTCTCGCTCTGGCGGGCAATCGTCATCGGGTCTTGGTGAATGCCATTGACGCGGAACTCAAAATGCAAATGCGGACCAGTTGCCCAGCCAGTGGCTCCTACCAGGCCAATGGTCTCGCCCTGACCTACGTTTTGACCTACACGCACATTCATTTTGCTCAGGTGCGCATACACCGTTTCATGGCCATTGCGATGCTTGATGAAGACCACATTGCCGTAGCCGCCTTGCACCCCTGCAAACGACACTACACCGCTGCCAACAGTACGGGCTGGTGTACCAGTAGGAGCAGCAAAGTCTGTGCCCAAATGTGCCCGCCATTTTTGCATGATGGGGTGAAAGCGCATGGAAAATCCGCTGCTGATACGCGAGAACTCAAGTGGTGATCCCAAGTACGCGCGGCGCAGGCTTTTGCCGTCAAGGGTGTAATAACCGCCTTTGTGCTGAACGCCCAGGGCATCCTGGCCGGGCGGCTGAAACCACATGGCTTGGTGAACCTTGCCCGCATTCACGAATTCTGCCGACAGCACGCGGCCGGTGCGCAGTGGCTCGCCATCAGCCTCTAGCGCTTCGTACACCACGTTAAAGCGGTCGCCCTTGCGCAGGGCACGCCGAAAGTCAATCTCACTGGAAAACATCTCGGCGATTTGAACGGCAACCGCATCTGGAATACGCGCATCGTCAGTTGCAGCAAACAGCGAGCTTTGAATCACCCCACCCGACAGCCGGGTGTTGGCAACGTAAAGCGCAGTCTCGATGCGTGAGGTAAAAGTATTGCCTGAGCGCTCAATCACCAGGCGTTTGAACGTGGCCTCGTCATCGGTCGGCCAGCGTGTGCTGAGCTTGGCTAAGCTTTGTGTGTCATCGGCTTCAGCCGTGATGGTTTTGCCAGGGCGGCCCGCCAAAGCCAGCCGCGCATTTGCGTCGTTACGCATGAAGGCTGCTGCTGCTGGGTCATTGATATTCAGGCGTTTGAGCAGCGTGTCTGCGGTGTCGTTGCTGCGGGTGCTGTCGGTTCGGTAAAGTTTAAACCGGTGGTCAGCCAGCGCATCTAGCTGGGCTTGCAGCGGCAAAGCTTGCACAGATTCGGCGACCTGGCGCACCGGCAAGTCTGACGCGTCAGGCGCCAAGGGGACAACACCGAAGGCGGTAACACCGGTGCCTAACAATAAAACCGCCAAGCCACCAGCCACCCGCTTGGGTTGGCGGCGCAAGCTGGCGGTGATGGAATTTAAAACCTGGATTGAATCTGAAAAATGCAAAACTTTGATTCCCAAGAAAGGCGCTGGTGCCAAAAAATGCGCTGCTTGCGCTGGCACTGTCTAGGGCAGTCGCGGCGCATCTAAAATGACGTTAATGCAAAAGAGCTGTCAGTATATCTGTCGGACAAGCCTGCGACCTGCGAAAAACCCTTATGAATCAAGCCTTGGTTACAAATTATTCTCTGACCGATGGAGTCAAGCACGCTCTGGCCGTGTCCCTGCGCGGCTGTGAAGAGCTGATCCCGCAAGACGAGTGGGTCAAAAAGCTGGCCAAGTCAGAGTCCACGGGCGTGCCGCTACGCATCAAACTGGGGCTAGACCCGACCGCCCCTGACATCCATTTAGGCCACACCGTGGTGCTGAACAAAATGCGCCAGTTGCAGGACTTGGGCCACACGGTGATCTTTTTGATTGGCGACTTCACCAGCCTGATTGGTGATCCGTCAGGCCGGAACACCACCCGCCCGCCGCTTACGCCCGAGCAGATCAAGGCCAACGCCGAGACCTATTACAAGCAGGCCAGTCTGGTGCTGGACCCGGCTAAAACTGAAATTCGTTACAACAGCGAGTGGAGCGACCC
>JBBAPP010000253.1:0-1167 GCA_040400775.1 Polaromonas sp.
TGTACGCCGAAGGCCAGCGCCGTTATGTGGAAAGCTTGAGCACCTATGCGCGCCAGTTTTTGCAGCTGATGGACAAGCCCGATGTCGACATGATCGAAGGCTTGTCACCCGCGATTTCGATTGAGCAAAAAGCCACCTCACACAACCCACGCTCTACCGTCGGCACGGTGACCGAGATCCACGATTATTTGCGCCTGCTGTTTGCACGCGCAGGCACGCCGTTTTGCCCTGAACATGACTTGCCGCTGCAAGCGCAAAGTGTCAGTCAAATGGTCGACAGCGTTTTAGCCTTGCCTGAAGACACCAAGCTGATGATTTTGGCACCCGTGGCACGCGAGAAAAAGGGCGAATTTGTTGAGCTGTTTGCCGAAATGCAGTCGCAGGGCTATGTGCGCTTTCGGGTTGACGGCAGCTCGTATGAGTTTGACGAACTGCCCAAGCTCAAAAAAACTGAAAAGCACAATATCGACGTGGTGATTGACCGCCTCAAGTCACGCAGCGATCAAACCCAAAGGTTGGCTGAAAGTTTTGAAGCCGCCTTGCGCCTGGCCGACAGCAAAGCCATTGCGCTGGAAATGGACACCGGCCTTGAGCATCTGTTCAGCGCCAAGTTTTCGTGCCCGGTGTGCAGCTATTCACTGGCGGAGATGGAGCCGCGACTGTTCTCGTTCAACTCGCCGGTAGGCGCGTGCCCCAGTTGCGACGGCTTGGGCCACAAAGAGTTTTTTGACCCAACGCGCATCGTTGCCTTTCCGTCGCTCAGTTTGGCCAGTGGCGCTGTCAAGGGCTGGGACAGGCGCAACGGTTATTACTTCTCAATGCTTGAAAGTTTGGCCAGACACTACGCTTTTGATATTGAAACCGCGTTTGAAGACTTGCCCGTCAAGGTGCAAGAAGTGGTGTTGTGCGGCTCGGGTGACGAGGACATCAAATTCAGCTACATCATGGATTCAGGCGCGTCGCAAGGCAAAAAGATCACCAAGAAACACCCGTTTGAAGGCGTGATCCGCAACTTTGACCGGCGCTTCCGCGAGACCGATTCGAGCACCGTGCGCGACGAGCTGGCGCGCTACCGCAGCGTGCAGCCTTGCCCGGACTGCGATGGCACGCGGCTGCGCAAGGAAGCACGGCATGTGTACCTGGTCGGTAGCCCCGATGAAAGCGGCA
>JBBAPP010000253.1:1267-3124 GCA_040400775.1 Polaromonas sp.
GGCCTGACGGGTGTCATGTACGTTCTCGATGAGCCCAGTATCGGCCTGCACCAGCGCGACAACGACCGCTTGATTGGCACACTCAAACACCTGCGTGACATTGGCAACAGCGTGTTGGTGGTCGAGCACGATGAAGACATGATTCGCGCCGCTGACCACGTGATTGACATGGGGCCGGGCGCAGGCATTCACGGTGGCCGCGTGATGGCGCAGGGTACCTATGAAGAAGTGCGTGACAACCCGAACTCATTGACTGGCAAGTACCTGGCGCAAACACTAAAAATCGCTGTGCCCACGCACCGTACGGCCTGGCTGCCAGCCGTCAAAAAAGAAAACCCTTTCACTGCTTTTAAAAAACCTTCGCGCTTTCCGCACAGCCCGGCCTATGAAAGGCGTGCCGCCCGAGAAGCGCAGCACCAGGCCACGCTGGGCGACATGCAGGCGTTGCGCGTCATTAACGCCAGCGGTCATAACCTGAAAAGCGTCAGTGTTGAATTCCCCGTCGGTTTGCTGACCTGCGTGACAGGTGTGTCGGGCTCAGGCAAGTCCACGCTCGTCAACGACACGCTGTACGCCGCTGTGGCCCGCACGCTGTACCGCGCGCATGATGAGCCCGCCGCGCATGAGGCGATTGAGGGCATTGAGCATTTTGACAAAGTCATCAACGTCGATCAGTCGCCGATTGGCCGCACCCCGCGCAGTAACCCGGCGACTTACACCGGCCTGTTCACCCCGATACGCGAGCTGTTGGCTGAAATGAATACGGCGCGCGAACGTGGCTATGGTGCAGGCCGCTTCAGCTTCAACGTGGCGGGTGGCCGCTGCGAGGCCTGCCAGGGCGACGGCGTGGTGAAAGTTGAAATGCACTTTTTACCCGACGTATACGTGCCGTGCGATGTGTGCAAAGCCATGCGCTACAACCGTGAAACCTTAGAGGTTCAGTACAAGGGTAAAAATATCGCGCAAATTCTGGATTTGACGGTTGAAGCCGCCGCCGATTTCTTCAAGGCTGTGCCGACCATTGCCCGCAAGTTGCACACCCTGCTGGATGTGGGTTTGAGCTACATCAAGCTTGGTCAGGCCGCCACCACGCTGTCAGGCGGCGAAGCCCAGCGCGTCAAATTGGCACTGGAGTTAAGCAAAAAAGACACCGGCCGTACGCTCTATATTTTGGACGAACCGACCACCGGCCTGCACTTTGCTGATATAGATTTGCTGCTCAAGGTGCTACACCAGTTGCGTGATGCGGGCAACACCATCGTAGTGATCGAGCACAACCTGGACGTCATCAAAACCGCCGACTGGGTGATTGACATGGGGCCAGAAGGCGGCGCGGGTGGCGGCACAGTAGTGGGTGTCGGTACGCCGGAAGATATTGCGGCGAATCTTGACAGCCACACCGGGCGGTATTTGGCACGGCTGCTATAAAACCTGCATGTAAAAACCCTTGTTGCAAGTTGCCGCGCAACAAAAGAGAATCGGTCGATGCGTATATCTGACCTTCGTTTTTTTGTGGCCTGGCTGCTGCCGCTGTTGACGATCAACGGCGTCATGCACCATCCTGCTTATGCGGCGCTCGGCACGCTGGTGATCTGGTGGGGCATTGCGCTGCTTGACGCGCTGTGGCCGGGCGGCAAATCATCGCCTGCTGCCCTCAGCCCCGGTGTGGGTCAGCTCTACTTTGCCTGTCTGCTGCGTTTGTATGTTCCGTTGCAATTGGTGTTGATTGCAATTGGCGCTTACGCTGCGGTGCAGGCCGATTGGCTGGTCGTGTTGGGAGTGGCTTTCAGCGTCGGCTTTATTACTGGCTCGCAGGGCATCACCTTTGCGCATGAAATGGGCCACAGCAAGTCAAAG
>JBBAPP010000254.1:0-3122 GCA_040400775.1 Polaromonas sp.
GGTTGCCCACCAGCCACATGGCATTGCCAAAGCCGTGGTCGGTGCCGCGTGTGCCGTTTTCAGCCGCTGTGCGGCCAAACTCGCTCATCACCACCACCACATCACCAGGCTCTGAGAAGTCTTGTCGCAACTGCGCGATGGCGCGGCCGAGGTTGCCTAGGTTATTGGCGAGTTGACCAACGACGTTGCCCTGGTTGGCGTGTGTGTCCCAGCCGCCTGCGGATAAAAAACCAAGTCGCAAATGGGGATCGTTGCGCATCAGTGTGCCCAGGTGCTGTGCGTCCAGCTGCAAGCCGACAGGGTCAGACGCACCGTTGCTGGCAGCCAGCATTTGCGCATTTTGCGCCTGTGCAGTGGTGGGTGTGCCGTCTTTGTCCAGCACTTTATCCATCCTGGGCCCCATGCGTTTGCCGTCCATGTCGATTTTGTCAGTGCTGAGCTCTTGTGCGCTTTGCATGCGGCTGCCTGCGCCTTGCCTGAAGGCCTCACTGAGCTTGTCATTGCCGGCGTACAAGTCCATCAGGGCTTGGCGGGTGCTGTCATTGGCCAGTACGCCGGTGCGCTGGGCGGCTTGACCGCGCGGTATCAACTTGACCTGTGCCTCGCCTGCCAGGATGGCCGGATTTGCTTCACCTACGCCTATGGCATGGGCACCCCTGAAATTGATGCCCATCGTTGAGGCGGCTTGGTTGCTACCCGCAGCCTTGTTCAGCCAGCCAGGTGCTGCGCTGGTTTTACCGCTTTGTGCGATCTCCATTTCATATTGCGCTGCAAAGTGGGATCGGTTCGGTGCTGGTAAACCTGCGCTAGGGATAAAACCCAGCACGCCCTGTTGCCACAGCGGCAGCACGGGGGCCAAAGCGGGATGCAGCGCAAAAGTGTTGTCGAGCTTGATGGCGCTATGCTGGGTTCCGTCAGGTGCAGCAATCGCAATATTCGGTCGGCTGGCGTAGTAGTCGGCATCGGCATACGGCACAAAAGCCGACAAGCCGTCATAAGCGCCGCGCAGCAGCACCACCACCAGGCGGCCGTTGTCTTTATTTCCCTTGTTGGCCTGGGTTATGCCTTGCGCCCAAACGTTTGGCGTGCTTCCGGCCAGCGCCATGCCTGATGCCATCAGTAGTTGCCGGCGGGAAAGTCTTGATGTGTTCATGCTGGACATTTGCAGGCCTATTTGCGCATGAAGTCTGGGCTGGCCAGCATCAGGCCTGAGCGTAGGCTGGGTTGCTCACGTTCTATGCGCTCCCAGCTTGATGGGCTCAAAAATGTTTGTAAATAGGTGGGTTCATTCATGCGGTTACCCAGCGCTACAGCGAAGTCGGCGCGGCGGGTCAGTGCTTCAGGGGCTAACCAGGTGGCAGCATCTGTTTTGTAGCCATCGGGCGTTTGCCAGCCGTGCATGGGCTGACCCGCTTGGGCTAAAAAACCGAGTGTTAATTGAATCTCCCGCCGGTCTTTCGCGCCGCCACTTGCCGTCAGTGCCGAGCAGGCAAAGTCCAGCGGGGTTTTGAAGAGCGTGTTGTCTGCCTTCCAAAACTCTGGTGATTCGACCAGCGCGCGCATGACCGAGCGAATGTCGCCCTGCGTCCGGGTAAAGCTTGCGGCGAGTTGGTCAAGCAGTGCTTGTGACGGCTGGTCAGACACGAAAGTCATTGCCAGCCGTTTGGCAATGCGCATTGCCGTAGCGGGATGGCGGGCCAACATACGAATCGCGTCATTGCCCTCACGCACACCCCCATTGTTAAAAGTACGACCCAGCAAGGTTTTACTGCCGCTGTCATGCAGCCGCTCAGCAAACCTGAAGCCCTCCCCCTGCTGCAAGCCAACTGTCCAGCCCGTCAAAATACGGGCCAGCGCATGCACGTCGTTTTGTGTGTAGCCTGCGTCTACGCCCAGGGTGTGCAGCTCCATCAACTCGCGTGCGTAGTTTTCATTCAATCCCCGCGCATTGCTTTGCGCCTGGTCTAAATAAAATAGCATGGCCGGGTGGCGTGCGCTGGCCAATAACAGGTCCTCAAACTTACCCAGTGCGTTGGGGCGAATTGCATTCACCACATAGTTGCCCACAAATGGGCGCACCGGGCCTTTGCCCACAAAGACGTTCAGGTGGTTAAACCAGAACTCGGTCATGCGGGCCAACAGCGGATTTTCAAGCGCGGGGTCGCTGCAGGACATCAGGCGCCAGGCAGCGGCGGTTTGCTGCATGTCGCGGCTAAAGCCAGTGGGCTCAGCCACGGTGTTGGCCAGCATCGCACTGGGGGCGGGTTGGCCGGCCTGTTCCTTGATGTTCTTGCGCGCTTCGCGTTCGGCTCTAAAGTCGCGTGCAATGTTGGCGATGGTGTCATTGAAGCGGTTGATCTCTGCCGGGATATGGGGTAGCCGCTGGCTGGCTGCGTAGGCTGCATCAACCTGGCTGAAGGCCCATGCCCTGGGGTTGCTTTGCGCAGCCTGGGCCAGGGCCTCATTGGGGCCATAGCCAAGTCGTGATGTGGCGCGCCAGGCCGCGGCTGTGTTGGTATCGGTTTGTGCAGCCAGCGGCATATTGGCCAGCAAGGGCAGTGACAGGCACAATGCCAACTTGTGTAACGGCTTTAGCATGACAGGTTTGGATGGGCGCGAGAGGCTTAGGGGCATCAAGATATCCTGAATAAGCATATTTTGCACATGCCTAACGGCCCAGCGGTGTTTGTGGTTGGCAGCTTTACGCAACTTTACGGTATGCGCGGATGTCAAAGTCTAGCGGAAACTGCATGCTGCTGGTAGCTTGTTCCATCCGGTCAAGCTGCGCTGTGGCTTGCACTTGCTCCTGGGCAGAACGCAAGACTCGTTTACTTTGTATGAAACTATCGATTTTTTAAGCCGCTCACCATGATGTCACTTATAGGAACCCTGTTCATCGGCCTGATCGTCGGCTTTATTGCCCGTGCCCTCAAACCTGGCGATGACAAACTCGGCTGGATCATGACGGCTACTCTGGGCGTGGCAGGTTCGTTTTTGGCAGGCCACGCGGGCAAGGCATTCGGCCTGTATCAGGCGGGCCAGGTGGCGGGCTTTATCGCGTCGATCGTTGGTGCGGTGGTGCTGCTGTTTGTTTATGCGCTGGTGAAAAGCAAAGTCAAATA
>JBBAPP010000255.1:0-3109 GCA_040400775.1 Polaromonas sp.
CTTCATGCGGTCTGCGAAAGGGCTGCGAGCGGTCAACTGCTTTTTCTAGGTTTAAGGCTTTTCAGCATCCATACATGTCAGGCATGCCTTCTGGACGGGTTTTAAAGCGTTTGTGAACCCAAAAGTACTGCGCCGGCTGGGCGTTGATATAGCCTTCCAGCTTTTTGTTCATCAGTGCTGTGTCAGCTGCCAAGTCATCTGTCGGGAAGTTCTCCCAAGCGGGTAACACCTCCACCTGGTAGCCGCTAGCCGTCAGGCTGACAAATAGCGGCACCACCTTGGCGCGGCCGAGCCGGGCAAAGCGTGCAAGCGAAGGCACGGTGGCGGTAGGCACGCCGTAAAAAGGCACAAAGATTGATTCTTGCGGGCCAAAGTCCATGTCGGGCAGCAAGTACAGCGGCTGACCGCTACGGATGGCGGTGACGATGGGCTTGACGCCTTCAGCCCGGCCAAACAGCCGCATATTGCCCCAGCGGCTGCGGCCGCGCAAAATCCAGCGGTCTACCATTTTGTTCGATTGGTCGGTGTAGATGGTGGTGGACGGGCGAGGGATACGCAGCGTGACGCCGCTCCAAGCGGCGTCCAGCCCCACAAAATGCGGCAAAAATACCACCGTCGGCTCAGTCCCGGCCAATGCATCAACAGCACCTGTGAGCGTCACACGCCGCAAGATCCAACTTTTGGGTGCATGCCAGACCCAGCTTCTGTCCAGCCAAGCTTGCGCAAAATAGACAAAGGTTTGCCGCGTCAGCTGGCGTATGTCGTCAGGCGAGCGCTCTGGAAAGCAGAGCGTCAAATTGATGCTGACAACCCGGCGGCGCGAGGCCACCAGCACATACAGCAGCCAACCCAGCAGCTTGCCCATGGCACGCACCACAACAAGCGGCAGCATGGCCAGCAAACGCATGAACAAAATACCGCTACGCGTGACTCCATAACTCACCCACTGGTGCGGTGTTCTCAAACTGAATCCCTCATCATTCTTGTCGGGGTGTTTTGTAACGGGCATAAGCCCACAGATACTGGCCAGGCTGGTCGCGCACAATGGCCTCTATCGCTTGGTTGATCAGGCTCACGGCGCTGAACACGTCGGTATTGGCGCTTAGATCAACGGCAGGGTAAATTTTAACAATGTAGCCACGGCCTTTGGGCAAACGCTCGCAACTCACCGGCAGCAACACGGCAGTGTTTTGCAAAGCCAGCCGCGCGGCCAATGTCATCGTATACGCCGGTTTGCCAAAAAACGGCGCCCAAACGCCCAGGCCATCTGGCGGTACCTGGTCGGTTAACAGCGCCACTGCCTGGTTGGCTTTCAGTGCCTTGTGCATGACCTTGATGGCACCGAGTGATGCTGGCAACACCTTGAAAAGTGGCCGTTGGCGGGTAGCCTGCTCAATCGCTGCCAACGCTGGCTGGCGTGCAGGCCGATAAATAGCGGTGAGAGGCCCAAAAACTTCAGCCAGCGCTTGCGGGCCGAGCTCAAAGCTGCCGCAATGCGGGCCGAAAAAAATCACACCCTTGCCTTGTGCAAAGGCCTGTTCTGCATGGTTTTTGCCCTGCATTTGCACGTTTGCAAGGCACGATTCATCAACAGGCCGCAGCCACAGCTTGGGCAGCTCAGCCACGAAACGCCCGGCCTCGGCAATGGCGGGTTTGGCCGCGTCAAAGCAGACATCCGCCTGCGCCACGTTGGCGCGAAAGCGCCGGCGGTAAGCCGGGCTGCAAAGCCACACCAACCAGCCCAGTGCGCCGCCCAGCGCGTGCAACGCAGGCAGTGGCCAAACAGAGAAAAACCGGAACAGGGTAAACATCAATCAGGGCAATAAGTACGGCGCAAGCACGCGTCATATAATGGTTTGTCGCCGAGTTATTTGAACAACTTGCAGGGCGACGTTAAACCAAACTGCTAAAGCGTTCGCCAAAGCATTCCGCTGGCAACGCGCCCAGCAACCTAATGGAGTGTACTGACATGGCGAACGACTTTTTATTTACCTCTGAATCTGTCTCCGAAGGCCACCCGGACAAGGTAGCCGACCAAATCTCGGATGCCATCCTGGATGCCATCTTCAAGCAAGACCCCCTTAGCCGCGTTGCCGCTGAAACACTGACCAACACCGGTTTGGTTGTGCTGGCGGGCGAGATCACCACCAACGCGCATGTCGACTACATTCAGGTCGCGCGTGACACCATCAAGCGGATTGGCTACGACAACACCGAATACGGCATTGACTACAAAGGCTGCGCGGTGATGGTTTGCTACGACAAGCAGAGCAACGACATCGCTCAGGGCGTTGACCACGCGTCAGATGACCACCTGAACACCGGTGCTGGCGACCAGGGTCTGATGTTTGGCTACGCCTGCGACGAAACGCCAGAACTGATGCCTGCACCGATTTACTACGCCCACCGCCTGGTAGAGCGTCAAGCCCACTTACGTAAAAGCGGCAAGCTACCGTTTCTGCGCCCAGACGCCAAAAGCCAGGTCACGATGCGTTATGTGGACGGCAAGCCGCACAGCATCGACACCGTGGTGCTGTCAACCCAGCACAGCCCAGACCAAAGCGAAACTGCCAAGAAGATGAAGGCCTCATTCAACGAAGCCATCATTGAAGAGCTGATCAGGCCCGTGCTACCAAAACACATGCTGTCCAAAGACACCAAGTTTTTGATCAACCCCACCGGTCGTTTCGTCATCGGCGGGCCGCAGGGCGATTGCGGTTTAACCGGACGCAAGATCATTGTTGACACCTACGGCGGTGCCTGCCCCCACGGCGGCGGCGCTTTCAGCGGCAAAGACCCCAGCAAGGTTGACCGTTCAGCCGCTTACGCCGCGCGTTACGTCGCTAAAAACATCGTCGCTGCTGGCTTGGCCAAGCAATGCCAGATCCAGGTCGCCTACGCAATTGGCGTGGCCAAGCCGATGAACGTCACGGTCTATACCGAAGGCACAGGCGTGATCAGCGACGAGAAGCTGTCAGCCCTGGTGCAAGAGCACTTTGACCTGCGCCCTAAAGGCATCATTCAAATGCTGGACTTGTTGCGGCCGATTTACGAGAAGACTGCAGCCTACGGCCACTTTGGCCGCGACGAACCAGAATTTACCTGGGAA
>JBBAPP010000256.1:0-3108 GCA_040400775.1 Polaromonas sp.
TGTCTGGCGTGTTGTCATTGCTGTGCCATGTGCTGCTAGAGCCGAGTGTGGCACTCAATGGCCGCGACTGGCTACTGATGGTGCTGATGGGCTTGGGCCCATTAGGTTCGGCGTTTTTCTTGTGGGACGCAGCGCTTAAAAAAGGTGATGCCCGGAAAATCGGTATTTTGAGCTACATCACCCCGCTCGCATCAACGGTGCTGCTGCTGTTGGCCACCGGGCGTCCTCTGACGTGGGGCATTGGCTTGGCCACAGTTTTAATATTGGGTGCGGCGGTGCTGGGCAGCCGCGCTCAATAATGGGGACTTGCCAATTCAGGTTTAACCACCAAGTGATTTTAAATGACACCTCACCCGATCTTGAACATCTTGCCCCTTGACCACCAGTGGCCTACGTTGGATCCATTTTTGTTTTGCGTCTACCACGACGATGCCTACCCCGCTGCCAATGCAGACATGGGTCCCAAGGCTTCGCTAGCCGGACGCAACATAGGCCAGGATTTCAGCCGTAAAGATGGCTGGAGCATGTACCACGGCAGCGCCGTGCCAGGCTTTCCCGCACACCCGCACCGGGGGTTTGAAACCGTCACAGTTGTGCGTAAGGGACTGATTGACCATTCAGATTCACTCGGTGCCACTGCGCGCTTTGGGCGCGGCGATGTGCAGTGGCTCACTGCCGGAAAGGGTATCGTGCATGCCGAGATGTTTCCGCTGCTTGATACCCTTGATGCCAACCCGCTGGAGCTGTTTCAGATCTGGCTCAATTTGCCCGCTGCCAGCAAAATGGCCGAGCCGCACTTCACCATGTTCTGGGCCGACGACATTCCCAACCGCGTGGCCAAAGACGCCAACGGACGGGAAACGCTTGTGACCGTCATTGCAGGCCTGATGGCTGATGCTGGCAAACCACTCAGCCCGCCGCCTGATTCATGGGCCTCCCAGGCCCAGGCCGATGTCGCCATCTGGACGCTGCGCATGCAACCCGGTGCGCGCTTTACGCTACCAGCGGCCAAGCCAGGCACGCGCCGCAATCTGTACTTTTTCAAAGGCCAGACAGTGACGGTTGACGGGCAAAACCTGCAAAGCCACGGCGCGATTGAGCTGCAAGGCGACGTAGCGGTTGAACTTGTCAATGGAAACGCAGAGGCCGAGTTCTTGCTGCTTCAAGGTCAACCGATTGCCGAGCCCGTGGCCCAGTACGGCCCCTTCGTCATGAACACCCAGCTTGAGATCAGGCAGACCATTGCCGACTACCAACAAACCCAGTTTGGCGGCTGGCCGTGGGCAGACTCCGCGCCAACACATGGCCGCGACCCAGCGCGGTTGGCCAGGCACCCGGGTGGGCGGGCAGAAGCGCCAAGCGAAGTGGACAGTAAACAAACGCTACATATTTAATAGCTTCAGGCGACAGCTGTTGTTTCAAGCCCAACCGCCATCAGCTACTATTTACCGTTTACTTTCTCCCCCTACATCAACACTTAGCCAGCCCGGTATCGGGCCTTAACGGAGACAAAAAATGTTCAGTCACATCATGGTCGGCGTCAATGATCTGGAAGCGTCCAAACGGTTTTACGATGCGGTGTTTGCCGTGATGGGCGTTGGACCAGGGCTAGCGGGCAAGGGCCGCTATTACTACCGCAGTGCCACGGGCACGCTGGGCATCATCACGCCGATCAATGGGCAACCGGCCACCCATGCCAACGGCGGCACGATTGGCTTGACGCTTAAGTCGCAGGCCGAGGTAGACGCCTTTCATGCAGCGGGTGTGGCTAACGGCGGCACGACTTGCGAAGACCCACCTGGCCTGCGCGAAGGGCCGTCGGGCCAGATGTACCTGGCGTATGTGCGCGACCCGGATGGCAGCAAGTTTTGTGCGGTGTACCGGCTGGCAAAATAAACGGTATTCCCTCTGACACGCCCGCTACCCCACGCCGTCAGCCGTTTGCGCAGTGCCCGGCTGGCACGCAGCTCCAAGCCTTTTTTGGCGCGGGGCGGCTCCAAGCTTGAGCGCTGCGGCGGCTGCCGTCTGGTGCTCAGCCACTGCCTTTGCGCCTTGCGCCCGGCGGTACCTGGCCATGCAGGGGTGTGCCTGATCATGTTTGATATTGAGCCACTGAAACCCAGCAACACGGGCTGGCTGATTGCCGATGTGGTACCTGATACGTTTGCCTTTGGCTGGTCGCGCACCGAAGTTGACCCTGCTCTCTTGGTGCTGCTGGCTGACCCACAGTGGCAGCCTTTTGTGGTGTTTCCGGGGGAGTTTGTTGCAGCAGAGCGTGTGGTGGCTGATGTGCCCGCAACAACTGGCCTGCGCCCGCTGTTTGTAGTGCTAGACGCCACCTGGCCCGAGGCGCGCAAGATGTTTCGCAAAAGCCCCTACCTGGACCACTTGCCAGTGCTTAGCCTGCAAAGCCAGCAGTTGTCTAACTACAAGCTGCGCCGCTCACAGCGTGATGCGCATTTTTGTACGGTAGAAGTTGCTGCGCTGTGCATGGCGCTTAGCGGCGACACTTTAATGGCGCAAACACTTGAGGCATACCTGGATGTGTTTACCCACCACTATTTGCAGGCCAGACAGCAACTGCCAGTAGACATGGCAGACGCTGCACATCAGCGCTTGCAAGACTTGAAAGTGCCAAAAATATCGGAAATAGCAAGCTAATTTTGCTATATTATCAATAGCTTGTTGCGCCCGTATTTATTGAGCTTAAGGCTAATTTTTCACAAAAAAGCTATTGGACTGCCACAGGGCAAGCTGGCGTGGTTGCGGCTATTTTGGCGCGCAGGTCGATGGTGGACTTGACGTCGTCCGGCCCGGTAGTGTTGTTGGTAAAGGCGTAGCCGTAGCTGGGCGCGGCAACAACCGCGGCGGTCAGCACGTCGTCGCCCGCAGGTTTGGCGCCGCCTTGCCCCCACTTGGCCAGGGCGTCAAACGACGCAACTTGCTCGGCAACCGTAAAGTCGCAATGCGCCGCACCGCGCTGGGCACGCTGCACCAGCAGCTTGCTGCCCTGTGCGGCGGCGCGCCTGGCGTAGCTTTGCTGCATAGCAAAAGACACATACAGGTCGCCCAGGCTGTCCTTGCAAGAAAAACAGTCGGTAGTATGCG
>JBBAPP010000257.1:0-3096 GCA_040400775.1 Polaromonas sp.
GCATTTTTACTGTCGGCTCTGGCGATTGCCTACACTGACAAGGTCATGTCAAGCATTGCTTCGCAAAAGCATTAGTTTTTACGGATGGGTCATCTTTGCCGGGATGACCCATACCTCAAACTGCTCAGCCGTGACATAACCTGAAGCAATAGCCGCAGCGCGCAAACTGCTGCCTTCTTTATGCGCTTTTTTGGCGATGAAGGCGGCCTTGTCATAGCCGATGTGCGGATTCAGCGCAGTCACCAGCATCAACGATGCACTGACCAACTCGGCAATGCGTTCGCGCCTCGGTTCAATCCCCACCGCGCAGTGGTCGTTAAAGCTCCTCATTCCATCTGCCAGCAGCCGTACGCTTTGCAAAAAGTTATACGCAATCATCGGCCTGAACACATTGAGTTCAAAGTTGCCCGATGCACCACCAAAATTAATCGCCACATCATTGCCAAACACTTGTGCGCAGAGCATGGTCAATGCCTCGCTTTGCGTCGGGTTGACCTTGCCCGGCATGATGGACGAGCCGGGTTCGTTTTCAGGGATGTTCAATTCGCCAATGCCGCTGCGGGGCCCACTGGCGAGCCAGCGAATATCGTTAGCGATTTTCATCAAGCTGGCGGCCAAGGTTTTCAAAACGCCGTGAGCATGTACCAGTGCGTCACACGAGGCTAGCGCTTCAAACTTGTTCGGCGCGGTGATGAAGGGCAGCGCCAGCAAATCTGCGAGTTCAGCCGCCACTGCAACGGCATAGCCCTTGGGCGCGTTCAAGCCCGTACCCACAGCCGTGCCGCCTAGTGCCAGTTCATACAAATGCGGCAATGCAGCATAGAGGTGCTTTTCGCCATGTTCCAGCTGCGCGACATAGCCTGAAAATTCTTGCCCCAGCGTGAGCGGTGTCGCGTCTTGTAAATGCGTACGGCCAATTTTGACGATGTTGTCAAAGTCTTTTGATTTGTACGCCAGCGTTGTGCGCAGCTTTTCAATCGAGGGCAAGAGCTTTTCAGTGATGCCCACAACGGCGGCCATGTGCATGGCCGTGGGGAACACATCGTTAGACGACTGACTGCGATTGACGTCGTCATTCGGATGGACCAGGCGATGTTCGCCGCGTGGGCCACCCATCACCTCGCTGGCACGGTTAGCCAGCACTTCATTGACATTCATGTTGGTCTGCGTGCCCGAGCCAGTCTGCCAAACCACCAAGGGGAACTGGTTCGCATGTTGCCCGGCGATCACCTCATCAGCCGCCGTTACGATGGCGTTCTTGACGGCTTCACTCTGCAAACCCAGCGCGTGATTAACGATACTTGATGAGCGCTTGATTTGCGCCAACGAACGAATCATCTCGCGCGGCATGAGCTCGCCCGAAATATCGAAGTTTTGCAGCGCGCGTTGGGTTTGTGCGCCCCACAGTCTGTCTGCAGGCACTTCAATGGGGCCGAAGCTGTCGTGTTCAGAGCGGGTTGGGGTCATGGCGCTTACCTGTCAAAATAGCGGGTTGTATTGACTGCAATAAAACTCCTTATCCCACGAATCACACGCCATGACAATCATTAAACAAGCCGACTTGATCGAATCAGTAGCTGCCGCCCTGCAATACATCAGCTACTACCATCCAGCTGACTACATTGCCCACCTGGCGCGCGCCTATGAGGCCGAGCAAAGCCCCGCAGCCAAAGACGCCATCGCGCAAATTTTGACCAACAGCAAAATGAGCGCCACCGGCCAGCGTCCGATTTGCCAGGACACCGGCATCGTCAATGTGTTTTTAAAAATTGGCATGGATGTCCGCTGGGAAGGCTTTACCGGATCGGTTGATGACGCTGTGAACGAAGGCGTGCGGCGCGGCTACACCCACCCGGATAACACCCTTCGCGCATCGGTCGTGGCGGATCCGCAATTCGACCGCAAAAATACCAAAGACAACACGCCGGCCGTGATATTTACCGAGCTGGTCACCGGCAACACCGTCGAGGTGACCGTAGCTGCCAAAGGTGGCGGCAGTGAAAACAAAAGCAAGCTGGCGATGCTGAACCCTGGCGATTCGATCGTCGACTGGGTGCTGAAAACCGTGCCCACCATGGGCGCTGGCTGGTGCCCGCCCGGCATGCTGGGTATCGGCATTGGCGGTACCGCTGAAAAGGCCATGCTGCTGGCCAAAGAAAGCCTGATGCAAGACCTGGACATGTACCAACTGCAGGCCAAGGCCACATCAGGCGCAGCGTTGAGCAAAGTTGAAGCCCTGCGCATTGAGCTGTTTGAAAAAGTCAACGCCCTGGGTATCGGCGCGCAAGGCTTGGGCGGCTTGACGACGGTGCTGGATGTGAAAATCAAGATGTACCCGACCCACGCCGCAGGCAAGCCGGTAGCGATGATCCCCAACTGCGCAGCCACCCGCCACGCCCATTTTGTGATGGACGGCAGTGGCCCGGTCTACCTGACACCACCTTCGCTCGATACCTGGCCCGATGTGAACTGGACACCTGATTACGTAAAGAGCAAAGCCGTTAACCTGAACACGCTGACCAAAGCAGAGGTAGCCAGCTGGAAGCCCGGCGACACGCTGCTGTTGAGCGGCAAAATGCTGACTGGCCGCGACGCAGCGCACAAACGCATCAGCGACATGTTGGCCAAAGGTGAGCCGCTACCGGTTGACTTCACCAACCGCGTGATTTACTACGTTGGCCCGGTAGACCCGGTACGTGACGAGGCGGTTGGCCCCGCAGGCCCGACCACCGCCACCCGCATGGATGGTTTTACGGAAATGATGCTGGCCAAAACCGGCCTGATCAGCATGATCGGCAAAGCCGAACGCGGCCCGGTGGCCATCGAGGCCATCAAAAAACACAAAAGCGCTTATTTGATGGCTGTCGGCGGCGCTGCGTATCTGGTATCCAAAGCCATCAAACACGCCAAAGTGGTGGGCTTTGCTGATTTGGGCATGGAAGCGATTTACGAGTTTGACGTGGTCGACATGCCGGTGACGGTGGCGGTGGATGCAGGCGGTACCAGCGCGCACATTACTGGGCCAGCGGAGTGGCAAAAGAGGATCGCCACCGGGGAATTTAAGGGGATTGCGGTCGCTGCTGGTTGATGCAAAAA
>JBBAPP010000258.1:0-3065 GCA_040400775.1 Polaromonas sp.
ACCCCCGGCCTTGACAGCCTGGCCAAGTCGTTTGAACCCGCCGCGATTGAGGCGCACTTTGGCCCGCTGTGGGAGCAAAGCGGCATGTATGAGCCGACGCTGGACGCTGCCAAGCCTTCGTTCTCGATTCAGCTGCCTCCCCCCAACGTGACGGGCACGCTGCACATGGGCCATGCATTCAACCAGACCATCATGGACAGCTTGACGCGCTACCACCGCATGCGCGGCCACAACACGCTGTGGCTGCCGGGCACTGACCACGCCGGCATTGCAACGCAAATTGTGGTGGAGCGCAAGCTGCAAGCGGCTGGCCAAACACGCCATGATTTGGGCCGCAAAAACTTTGTCGCCAAAGTGTGGGAGTGGAAGGAAGAGTCTGGCGCGACGATTACCCAGCAGATGCGCCGCATGGGTGACTCAGTCGCGTGGAAGCATGAGTACTTCACGATGGACCCGAAGATGTCGGATGTGGTCACGTCCACATTCGTCAAACTTTACGAGCAAGGCCTGATTTACCGTGGCAAGCGGCTGGTCAATTGGGACCCGGTTTTAAAGTCGGCGGTGAGTGATTTGGAAGTGGAAAGCGAAGAGCGAGACAGCTTCATGTGGCACATTGAATACCCGTTCAGTGATGGCCCGCAAAAAGACGTTGACGGCAACCCGATGCGCGGCATGCACATTGCCACCACCCGGCCAGAGACCATGCTGGCCGACGGCGCGCTGGCGGTGCACCCGGACGACACACGCTACCAGCACCTGATTGGCAAGATGGTTGACTTGCCGCTGTGTGACCGGGCCATACCGGTGATTGCTGACAGCTATGTTGACCCGGCTTTTGGCAGCGGTTGTGTGAAGATCACCGGTGCGCATGACTTTAACGACTACCAGGTGGCGCAACGGCACAAGCTGCCTTTGATCACTATCTTCACGCTGGACGCGAAGATCAATGAAAACGGCCCGGCGGCTTACCAAGGCATGGACCGATACGTGTGCCGCAAGGCGGTGCTGAAAGACCTGGAAGCGCAAGGCTTTTTAGAAAAAGCTGTGCCGCATAAAAACATGGTGCCGGTGTGTGCGCGCACCGGCGCAGTGGTGGAGCCGATGCTGACGGATCAGTGGTTTGTGGCGCTGAGCAAAGTCAGTGATAGCGACCCGACAGGCAAGTCGATTTCACAAAAAGCCCGTGATGCCGTGGCCAACGGCGACGTGAAGTTTGTGCCCGAGCAATGGGTCAACACCTACAACCAGTGGATGAACAACATCCAGGACTGGTGCATTTCACGCCAGCTGTGGTGGGGCCATCAGATTCCGGCCTGGTATGACGAAGACGGCAACATCTATGTGGCTGAAAACGAAGCGGCTGCACAGCTGCAGGCGCCAGGTAAAACCCTGCGCCGTGATGAAGACGTGCTGGACACCTGGTATTCATCCGCTTTAGTTCCTTTTTCATCTTTAGGCTGGCCAGAAAAAACCAAAGAACTCGATCTGTTTTTGCCGTCAAGCGTGCTGGTCACGGGCTATGACATCATCTTTTTCTGGGTCGCGCGGATGATCATGATGACCACGCACTTTACCGGCCAGGTGCCTTTTAAGCATGTCTACATCCACGGCCTGGTCAAAGACGCGCAGGGCAAAAAAATGAGCAAGTCCGAGGGCAACGTGCTAGACCCTGTCGACTTGATTGATGGCATTGAGCTGGCCCCGTTGCTCGACAAACGATCGCAAGGCCTGCGCAGGCCCGAGACCGCGCCACAGGTTCGCAAACTGACTGAAAAAGAATTCCCAGCGGGCATCCCCGGCTACGGTGCAGACGCGCTGCGTTTTACCTTCGCGTCGCTGGCCAGCCTGGGCCGCAGCATCAACTTTGACAGCAAGCGCTGCGAGGGCTACCGCAACTTTTGCAACAAGCTCTGGAACGCCACACGCTTTACAATGATGAACTGTGAAGGCCAGGACTGCGGTTTGGCCGAGCACACCAAAGAGCAGTGCCAGCCGGGGGGGGAGTTCCACAATTACATGCGCTTCTCGCAAGCCGATAGATGGATTGCATCGACCTTGCAGCGGGTTGAAGCGGACGTTGCCAAGGGCTTTGAAGACTACCGCCTGGACAACGTAGCCAGCAGCATTTACCAATTTGTGTGGAATGACTTTTGTGACTGGTATCTGGAAATTGCCAAGGTGCAAATCCAAACCGGCAATGACGCACAAAAACGCGCCACGCGCCGTACATTGATTCGCACACTCGAAGCAATTTTGCGGCTCGCGCACCCGGTGATTCCGTTCATCACTGAATCGTTATGGCAGCAAGTGGCAGTCGTCGCTGGTATCAAGAAAACCACCTATATCGGCCAGGCCGCGTATCCGCAAAGCCAGCCGAACAAGATTGACGAAGCAGCCGAAGCGCATGTTGCCAAGCTGAAAAAGCTGGTCGATGCCACGCGCGAGCTGCGTGGCGAGATGAAGGTGTCACCCGCTACCCGCATGCCATTGTTTGTACTGGGAGACACGGCGTTCATGACGCAGTCCAGCGCGGCGATCAAGGCGCTGGCCAAACTGAGTGAAGTCAAAGTGTTTGACGATGAGGCAACTTGGGCTGCGGCGGCGCAAGCAGCCCCGGTTGCCATCATTGGCGACGCCAAAATTTGCCTGCACATGGAAGTCGATATGGCGGCTGAAAAGCTGCGCTTGGGCAAAGAAATCGCACGCCTTGAGGGCGAGTTGGTCAAAGTACAAACCAAGCTGGCGAATCAAGCGTTTGTTAGCAAAGTGCCGCCTGCCGTGCTGGCGCAAGAGCAAAAACGCCTGGCCGACTTTAGCGCGACGCTGGACAAACTGCGCGAGCAACTGCTGCGCTTGAAATAAGCTGGTTGCGGGCACATCCATCTGCTAGCGCCTCCGCAATTCAGGCTAGCCCCACTGCGATCTCGATACAGACCCCGGCAATGTGAAGCGCATGGGCGCTAAGCGCACAGACGTAAAATATCCATCGGACCATCTTTTAAAATTCAAGCTGCAAATTCCAGCTGTAAGTTCATCCGAAATTGTCGATTGGCGTTAGATCCGTT
>JBBAPP010000259.1:0-3065 GCA_040400775.1 Polaromonas sp.
ATTTCTTTTGCAATGATGCTGCGCTGAATTTCATGCGTACCGCCCCCGACCATGGCATGTTTGGCCTCGCGAAAGTAGCGTTCCATGTCCTGCTCTGGCAGTTGCGCGTAACCACCCAGGGCCTGCATGCCGTCGAATGAAATCTTGAAAAGTGCATCGGCAGCAAACAGTTTGGCCATCGATACTTCCTTGACCGCGCGTTCGCCGCGGGTCATCTTTTGGGCTGCCGAATAGGTCAGCAGCTGGGCAGCTTCGAGCGCGATAGCGCCGTCGACCATGCGGTGTTTCAAGACCTGGAATTCGGAGATCGAGCGGCCAAACGCCTTGCGGTCTTTGGTGTAGCGGATGGTGTCCTCCAGCGCAGTCCTGGCGTTGCCAATATACGAGGCCGCGAGGCTCAGGCGCTCATGCTCCAGATGCTCGCCGATATAGGTCCAGCCTTCACCGACTTGACCAATCAGGTTGTCGTTAGACAGCCGCACGTTGTCCAGGTAGAGCTGGGTGGTGCCCAAACTGCGCCGCACGATGGTGTTGAGCTTGGTGATCGTCAACCCTGCCGTGTCGTTGGGCAGGATAAACAAACTTAGCCCCTTGTAACGCTCCTCGCCGGTGCGTGCCAATATCACGATAGCGGTACCGGGAATGTGGGCGCCAGAACACCATGTCTTGTTGCCATTGAGCACCCATGCATCGCCCTCACGTGTCGCCTTGGTGCGCGCGGCAGCTGCGTCTGAGCCAGACTGTGGCTCGGAAATAGCGATAGAGAAAGTGCGCTCACCACGCAAAAATGCTGGCAGGTACTTGTCCTTTTGCGCGGGCGTACCGTGGGCTGAGATGTTGGTGGCAGTGAACATCGAGGTCATCATGCATGCTGCTGTGTCGAGGCTGTACTTGGCGATGGCCTCGCAAAAGATTGCGAACATGATCGGGTCTGCTGCCACACCACCGTCTTGCTCTGGCAACAGCAAGCCTAACCAGCCCAGCTCGCCCATTTTGCGGTAAACCTCCCACGGGAATTCCCGGCTGGCGTCGTGCGCGCGGGTGTACTCGCGGCCAACTTCTTTTTCCATAAATGTGTTCAGGGTGTCCTGCCACATACGCTGTTCTTGGTTGAACACCATGCTCATATATCCCCTTTATTTTGAGTCGCTGCTGTTTGCGGGATCATTCGGGCTGAATTCCGGCTTCCTTGACGAGTTGCGTCCAGGTGGTGACTTCTTTTTGTACCCATGCGGTGACTTGTGGCACGCTCATCGGGCTGGGCTCGGCACCCAGGTCGAGAAACTTGCTGCGCACATCCGGCATATTCAGGATGCGGGTGATCTCGGCATTCAGCTTGTTGACGACAGCCGGTGGCGTACCGGCTGGCGCCAGCAGCGCGACCCAGCCAGACAAGTCGTAGTCGGGCACACCGCTTTCCATAAACGTTGGCAAGTCGGGCATCAGGGCGCTGCGGTCTTTAGATGTCACGGCCAAGGCACGCAGCGCTCCGGACTTGACATGCGCCTGGACCGAAGCAATGTCAGAAAACATCAGCTGGACGCGCCCGGCTATTACCTCCGTCATGGCTGGTGGGTTGCTTTTGAATGGCACCCGCAGCAGTGGCTTCCATTTGGCGCTGCGCGCCAGGGTCTCGCTCTGCACCACGCCACTGGCATTGCCGGTGGCCAGCGTCAGCTCCTGCGTCTTGCCAAGTGCTATCAGCTCGCGCATATTTTTGACCGGTAATGTTGGGTTGGCAACAATGATACTGGTGTATATCGCGATCCGGTTGATCGGTGCGAAGTCCTTGACGGGGTCGTAGCGCAGGTCTTTTAAAAGCCCGGGATTGGCGCCGTGGGTGGAGTTGGTGCCGATGAGCAGGGTGTAGCCGTCCGGCTTGGCCTTGCCTACATAGGAGGCGCCAATCGAGCCATTAGCACCCGGCTTGTTGTCGATCACCACTGACTGTCCCATGGCCTCTCCCAGCTTTTGACCGATTAATCTGGCTCCAATGTCACTGCCGCTGCCCGCGCCGAACGGTACAACGATGGTGATGGGGCGAGCTGGGTAGACCTCTTGCGCGCCAGCCAGCGATGCCAAGGCGCAGGACGCCATGCCCAAGACCGCTGTAAAAATAAATTTTTTCATTTTTGTCTCCTGTTTTAATAAAACTGCGAAAGAGCGTGGCACATTTCGCCCTCGCTGATTGAATGATCCCGGGCTCCATTCTTAGGCGTTTGAGACCTGGTTGCGTGAAAGCTAAAAGTCGTGCGCCTGTTCATGGTTTTGACTGATTTTTGGAGAAAAACACCGGCGACCGTTTTTCTTTGAAGGCCTGCGCTGCTTCACTCGAGTCCGGGTGGGTGGCGATCATGGCGGTGGCGTATGTCTCTACGTGATAGCCGTCGTCAAGGTTCATGGATTCCGTCAGGTTGATGACCTCTTTCATCAGCCGCACACTGGCAGGGCTTTTGGCGCAGATCGCATCAGCCGCTTGCAGCGCTGCCTCAAGCACCTGCTCGCGCGGAACCACCTGCTGCACCACGCCAAGGCGTTCGAGGTAAGCAGCGCTCACCCGATTGCCGGTCAGTGCCATCCAGCGCATGACTTTTTCTGGAACGATCCTGGCCAGATGTTTGGTTCCGCCCATTACGCCGACGTTGATCTCTGGCAGACCAAAGCTAGCGGTCTCAGCAGCAATCACGATGTCGCATTGCGACACCATCACCAGCCCACTGCCTAGCGCATGCCCATTGATAGCGCCAATGACCGGGACGGGATTGCGGCGGATGGCGTCGAACACTTGGCGGATCACGCGGGTGCGTACCAGCGCCGAAGCGGCGTCCATTGCGCCCAGTTCCCCGACATCCCCACCAGCCACAAAGGCGCGCTCGCCGGCACCCGTAAGAACGACGCAGCGGATGTCTTCATCGTCTTCGACGGATTGCAATGCGGCGAGCAGCTCCCGGTGAGCATTCAGCGTCATGGCGTTGAGCGGCGGTCGGTCGATAGTGATCAGCAGAACATGTGGATGTTCTGGCGGTCGTGTCTTGTGAATCGCAGAAGTGGTCATGTCGCCTGTT
>JBBAPP010000260.1:0-3063 GCA_040400775.1 Polaromonas sp.
ATTGCCGTTTGTGCTGCTGTTGGTGCTGGTGTACACACTGGTTAAAAAAGACATGGGCAGCACCCATGCGCCGCGTTTTTAAGGTTACAAAGAAACGGCTGTTGCCTGTTGTATCGGTTCGGTACTGGGTTTTTACGACGGTTTTTTTGGGCCTGGCACAGGCAGCTTTTTTGTTTTTCTTTTTGTACGCTGGCTAGGCTACGACTTTTTAAACGCATCAGCATCAGCCAAGCTGCTGAACACCGCCACCAACCTGTCGGCGCTGGCCTTGTTTGCCTACAAGGGCCATGTGTGGTGGCACTTTGCGCTGGCGATGGCGGTGGCCAATGTGCTGGGCAGTTTGCTGGGTACGCGCTTGGCGCTCAAGCATGGCTCGGGCTTTGTTCGGGTGGTATTTATGGTCGTAGTCAGCGCATTGATTTTAAAAACCGGATTTGATGCGTTTTTAAAATAACTGGACTATGCGGCTTAATTGGCACGTGCCGGTAAAGCGATAGCAGCGGTTTTGACAACCGGTTTGACGGCTTGCACCATCGCCGCACTGGCTGCAGCCAGTGGCTGACTTGCAGCACCGTTGCCCGCTGCAAGTAGCCCGGCCATATCGGCGGCTATGCGCGGTTTGCCAATCGGTGCGCCGGCCAGGCCTTTTTGTACTGCCAGCATGTCTTCTTCGTTCGGGTATTGGCCCATCAGCACGTAGTCAAAAACCCGGCGCGCAATCGGCGCCGCATGGGCGGCACCAAAGCCCGCGTTTTCAACCACCACCGCCAGTGCTATTTTAGGGTTGTCAGCCGGCGCAAACGCCATGTACAGCGCATGGTCGCGCTGGAATTCTTCCAGCTTTTTACCGTCGTATTTGTCTTTTTGGCCGATCGTGACAGCCTGCGCTGTACCGGTTTTACCGCCCGACAAATAGCCTGCACCCGCAAACACCCGGGCCGATGTGCCCTCTTGCGTCACGCCCACCAGCGCCTGGCGAATCAATTCAACATGCTCCGGTTTGTAGCCCAGGTCTTGCGGTGGTTGCGCTACCAGTGGCCGCATCTCGCGCGTCACTGAGTCTTGTGTGCCTATCACCAGGCGCGGCTTGTGTTTAATGCCATTGTTGGCCAATATCGCCGTGGCTTGCGCCAATTGCAGCATGGTGAAGGTGTTGTAGCCTTGGCCAATGCCAAGTGAAATCGTCTCACCAGGGTACCAGCGCTGCTGCTCAGCTTTTTTGTAGGCCTTCTTCTTCCAGTCCTGACTGGGCAGCACGCCGCGTACTTCGCCGTTGATGTCAATCCCCGTGATTTGCCCAAAGCCAAGCGGCTTCATGAAGTCATGCATGGCATCCACACCCAGCTCGTTGGCCAGTGAGTAGTAGTACACGTTACTCGATTTGACAATGGATGTGTACATGTCCACCGGGCCTAAACCACGGTCGCCATGGCTGCGAAAGGTGTGGTTGCCAAAGGTGTAGTTGGCATTGTCCTGGATCACCGTTGTGCCGGTACGCTTGCCAGTTTGCAGCGCCGCCATGGCCATGAAAGGTTTGTAGGTCGAGCCTGGCGGATAGGTGCCGCGCAGTGCCCGGTTGAGCAGCGGCTTGTCGAGCGACTTGCTCAGCAACTGCCAGCTTTCGGTGTCAATGCCGTCGACAAACAAGTTCGGGTCAAACGTAGGCTTGCTGACGAATGCGAGCACGTCGCCGGTTTTGGGATCCAGCGCTACCAGCGCACCGCGCCGGTCGCCAAACATCTCCTCTACCAATTTTTGCAGCTTGATGTCCAGCGACAACATCACCGTGTTGCCGGGGGTGGCCGGGCTGGTGGCCAGCTTGCGCACCGCGCGGCCACTGGCGGATGTTTCAACTTGGTCAACGCCTGTGGTGCCGTGCAATTGATGCTCAAAACTTTGCTCAACCCCGAGCTTGCCAATGTAGTCCGTCCCGCGGTAATTTCCTTCGTCTTGGCTGCCGTCAATGGCATCTTTCTCGGCCTGGTTTATACGGCCAATGTAGCCCACCACGTGGCTACCCAGTTCTCCATACGGGTAGCTACGAAACAGCCGCGCTTTGATATCCACACCAGGGAAACGAAAACGCTGCGCTGCAAACCGTGCCACTTCTTCATCCGTCAAGCGGGTACGTATCGGCAGTGATTCAAAGTTTTTAGACTCCTCGCGCAGCCGCTTGAAACGGCGTTTGTCACGCAGTTGAATGTCGACCACGGTGCCGAGTGCTGCAATGGTTTCTTCTAAATTGGCTATTTTTGATGGCGTGATTTCTAGGGTGTAGGCCGAGTAGTTGGTGGCCAGCACCACGCCGTTGCGGTCAAGTATCAAACCGCGATTGGGCACAATGGGCACGATGGCCGTGCGGTTATTTTCAGCCTGCTCATTCAAGTCTGTGTGGCGAAAGACCTGCAAATACACCAAACGCCCAGCCAATAGTAAAAACGCAAAAAGCACCACCAAAATAACGGCAAAAACCCGCCCACGAAAGCGATGCAGGTCGGCTTCAACGTCTCGCAGTTCAGTCAAGAGATATTGCCCCCACGCTTGCCCACTTCGTGTGGCCACTGCCCCCCGAGGGGGCCGCTGCGCCTGCGGCCTGGCAAAGCCAGTTCCGCGGCCCCTGCTTGGAATGCGGAGAACCAGTAGCGGCCATGTTTAGAGAGGTCTGTTTTCATCGGGGTTAGGCGCGCGTCGTTGCGGTGCAAGTAGCAAAATACTTACCACCGGCCACAGCATCGACTCTATCAGCGGCGCCAACAAAATAAACCAGCCTGGGAAAGTACCCCCGCCAATCAGTCGAATAAGCAGCTCCACCCCGTGTGCGGCTGCAAACAGCGGCAGCACCTGCAGTGCCTGTGTTGGGACTGAAAACCAAAGCACGCGGCGGTGAATCATGGTGGCAAAAAAGCTCAACGCGGTGTAGCTCAATGCGTGCTGGCCAAGCAAGGACGATTGGTGCACGTCAATTCCCAGCCCAAACATGAAGGCCAGGCCAATACCCACGCGCCGTGGTTGGTGCACGTTCCAGAAAATCAGCACCACGGCCATGAAGTCAGGCATCCAAGG
>JBBAPP010000261.1:0-3062 GCA_040400775.1 Polaromonas sp.
AGGTTGTCTAGCCGGGCCACCAGCACGGCGTGGCGATAGGTTTCGTTGCCGAAAACGCGCAGTTCCATTTTGTTGGTGTCGTTCAAGGCCAGCGCATCCAACTTGCCGGATTCAGGCGCAGCTTCAACCGAGACCCATTCGCTGCCGGCGTAGTGCTTGGCGAGTGCGTCGTGCAGCTGGGCGGCGCTTGGTTTGCCGGGCAGCAAATCGAGGTGCAGCGGCAATTGCACCAGCATGCCTTGCTCGAAGTTGCCGACGGACGGGATGAATACCGGGCGGCGTGTCAAACCTGTGAATTTCATGATTTCAGCCAGGTGCTTGTGCGCCAGACCCAAGCCGTACAGCTCAAACAAGGGTGCTGCGTTGGACTGGTAGGCCTCTATCATCTGTCGCCCACCGCCGGAGTAACCGCTCACAGCGGGCAGGCTCAAGGCAGAGTCGGGCGGGATAAAACCGGCATCCACCAGTGGGCGAATCAGTGCGATAGCACCGGTGGCGTAGCACCCTGGGTTGCCCACGCGGTCGGCTGCGGCTACCAGCGCACGCTGGCCATGGGTCAGTTCAGGAAAACCATAAACCCAGCCAGCAACGGTGCGGTGCGCAGTAGACGCGTCGATGATTTTCGGTTTTTTGCCGTCCAGGCTGTCAATCATGGCGACAGATTCGCGGGCGGCATCGTCGTGCAGGCACAAGATAACCATATCTACCGTCGCCATCAAGCTGCGTTTGGCAGCGGGGTCTTTGCGCTGTTCGGGCGCAATACTGATCAGCTCGATGGCGGGCATGGCCTGCAGCCGTTCACGGATTTGCAGGCCCGTGGTGCCAGCTTCTCCGTCTATAAAAATTTTGGGCATCTATCTTCTCAGTTAGTCGTTACGTAAGAACCGAATCAGTTTTGTGCATTGCAACATGATACAGTTTAGGGCTTTCTGAAAACAGCAGAAACCCGTATCAGCCGCAAAAGCGTTACCGCCCTACAACAGTCGTTTGAAAGTTTTTTCATGAAAATTCACGAATACCAAGGCAAGGAAATCTTGCGCCAGTTTGGTGTGCCAGTGCCGCGTGGCATTCCGGCTTTCACGGTGCAAGAGGCGGTGGAAGCAGCACAAAAACTTGGCGGTCCGGTGTGGGTGGTCAAGGCGCAGATTCATGCAGGCGGTCGCGGCAAGGGCGGCGGCGTGAAGGTGGCAAAATCGATTGAAGATGTCAAACGCATCTCGGGTGAAATTTTGGGCATGCAGCTGGTGACCCACCAAACCGGCCCTGCAGGCCAAAAGGTTCGACGCCTCTATATTGAAGACGGTGCAGACATTCAAAAAGAGTACTACGTGTCGTGCGTGACCGACCGCGCCACGCAAAAAGTGGCCTTCATCGCGTCGTCTGAAGGCGGTATGGACATTGAAGAAGTCGCCCACAGCCAGCCCGAGAAAATTATCAAGCTATTTGTGGATCCGTTGGTCGGGCTGACAGAGGCTCAAGGCAAGGAACTGGCCGCCGGCATTGGCATGCCGGCAGACTCGGTTGCACAAACCGTCGATGTTCTGCAAAAGCTTTATAAATGCTACATGGACACCGACGCATCGCTGGTGGAAATCAACCCGCTGAACCGCAACAGCAAGGGCGAGGTGATGGCGCTCGACGCCAAGTTCAACTTTGATCCGAACGCACTGTTTCGCCATGCAGATATCGTGGCCTACCGCGACCTCGACGAAGAAGACGCGGCTGAAGTCGAAGCCAGCAAGTTTGACCTGGCTTATATCAGTCTGGAAGGCAACATTGGCTGCCTGGTCAATGGCGCGGGCTTGGCCATGGCGACGATGGACACCATCAAGCTGTTTGGCGGCGAGCCTGCCAACTTTTTGGACGTCGGCGGCGGTGCAACGGCCGAGAAGGTGACCGAAGCCTTCAAAATCATGCTGAAAAACCCGGAAGTCAAAGGTATTTTGGTCAACATTTTCGGCGGCATCATGAAGTGCGACACCATTGCTGAAGGTGTGATCACGGCCTGCAAAGCCACCAACCTGTCAGTGCCGCTGGTGGTGCGCATGAAGGGCACCAACGAAGACCTGGGTAAAAAGATGCTGGCAGAATCAGGCCTGCCCATCATTGCTGCAGACACCATGGCCGATGCAGCTACCAAAATCGTAGCTGCCGTTAAATAAGCTGGAACTCACACCATGTCTATCTACATCAATAAAAACACCAAAGTCATCACCCAGGGCATCACCGGCAAAACCGGCCAGTTCCACACCCGTATGTGCCGCGACTACGCCAACGGTAAAGAGGCCTTTGTGGCCGGCGTGAACCCCAAGAAGGCCGGCGAAGACTTTGAAGGCATCCCGATTTTTGCCAATGTGACTGAGGCGGCGATTGCCACTGGCGCAACGGTATCAGTGATTTACGTGCCACCTGCCGGTGCCGCTGCTGCCATTTGGGAAGCTGTAGAAGCCAACCTAGACTTGGCGATTTGCATCACCGAAGGCATCCCCGTGCGCGACATGCTGGAAATCCGCAACCGCATGCGGGCCAAGGAAGCGGCTGGCGGCAAGCGCACGCTGCTGCTCGGGCCCAACTGCCCAGGCTTGATCACCCCAGAAGAAATTAAAATTGGCATCATGCCCGGTCATATTCACCGCAAGGGCCGCATTGGCGTGGTCAGCCGCTCTGGCACGCTGACGTACGAGGCCGTGGCGCAATTGACCGAAATCGGCTTGGGGCAGTCCAGTGCCGTTGGCATTGGCGGTGACCCGATCAATGGCTTAAAGCACATCGATGTGATGCGCGCCTTCAATGACGACCCGGACACCGACGCCGTCATCATGATTGGCGAAATTGGTGGCCCGGACGAAGCCGAAGCCGCGGAATGGTGCAAAGCCCACATGAAGAAGCCAATAGTCGGCTTTATTGCTGGCGTTACAGCTCCCCCGGGCAAGCGCATGGGCCATGCCGGCGCGCTGATTTCTGGCGGTGCGGATACGGCCGATGCCAAGCTTGAAATCATGGAAGCCTGCGGCTTCACCGTGACGCGCAATCCATCAGAAATGGCTAAATTACTGAAAGCT
>JBBAPP010000262.1:0-3060 GCA_040400775.1 Polaromonas sp.
GGCCGCGCCACATGCGCCAGCTCGAGCAAAGTAGGCGCGATGTCGTTGATGTGCGCCAGGCCGCTGAAAATTTGATTGCGCTGCATGCTAGCCACACCCGAGATGATCAGCGGCACGCGGATACCACCTTCACCTGAATAAAACTTGTAGGTGCTCAGCGGTGACGCCGCAGCACTGGCCCAGCTCGGCCCGATGATGCTGTACGCACCCTTGGCGCCTAACTGTTCTATGCCTTTGTTGTACTGCCAGTCCAACCACAGCCGGCCGGCCAGCACGCTGTAGGGATCAGACGCTTCAGAGCCGTTGTCGGACAGAAAGACAAACACCGTGTTGTCGTACTCGCCAGATTCTTTCAGGTGAGCGACGAGACGGCCCACGTGAAAGTCCATTGCGTCGGCCATGGCGGCGTAAACCTCCATCCGCCTGGCCTGGTATTGCTTGTCCTTGTCGCTCAGCGCGTTCCAGTCTGCGGTGGTACGCATGGTGACCATGGGCGTGTTCTGCGGGATGATGCCGAGCGCTATGGCTTTGTCACGCCGCTCTTGCCGGAGTACCGTCCAGCCCTTGTCATAGCGGCCCTTGTATTTGGCTATGAATTCCTTCGGTGCCTGCAGGGGGATATGGTTGGCCTGAAACGCGACGTAGGCAAAAAACGGCTTGTTGTCCTTTGCACCTGACGCGATGTACGCAATGGTCTTGTCGACAAAAAACTTTGACGAGTAGTAGTCGGTCGGCATCACGGCCACTTTGCCGTCTTCAAACCAATTGACCCTGTCGGACAGATCCAGGTAGCGTTTACCGGTTTCCCAGTTGTCCGAGCCGCTGTCGCCTTGCACAAGGGAGCGGTCAAAGCCGCGCGCTGGCGGCAGGTTATGGGTCTCTGTGCCGACATGCCATTTGCCCGCCACATAGGTGCGGTAGCCACTGTCCTGGAGCAGGCTGGCAACCGTCACAACCTTGGTGTCGAGCACGCCCAGATAGCCGGGCTTGCCCAGATGCGACTGCGGAATCGTCTCGCGCATATTGCCGACGCCGTTGCGGTGGTTGTCGACACCCGTCAGCAGCATGGCGCGGGTTGGTGAGCACGATGCGCTGACGTGAAAGTTTGAAAACCGCATTCCGCGCCTGGCCAGCTCGTCAAGGTTGGGCGTAGCAATCTCGCCGCCAAAGGCGCCGACATCACTAAAGCCCCAGTCGTCGGCCAGCAACACGACAATGTTGGGCCGCGTTTTGTCTGCGGCCATGGCGGTGCAGGCGAAGCTGCTCAGGGTCAGCGCCGCGACCTGCAGAATTTTTGTTAACCGACGCTGCATCGCCCTAGCCCTTCTTGGCCGTGTCTGCCAGTGGTTTCCAGTGCAGCAGGCCAAACAGCATGGTCAGTAGTACGCTGACAGCCAGCGGGCCAGGGTAGCGTTTGACGTGCTTGAACATCACCAGCAGTTCCACTGCATGGAGCATCAACATGATGAGCGCAATGGTCTGCATCGTGTCCGCAAGACCACTTTGCAAAAGCCCCGCCAAACCTGCCATGGCCAGCGCGTAAATAGCCAGACACAAGGCTTTCAGGATAAACAACATGTTTGGTTTCCTTTTAATAATTCATCTTCCACGGCCCACAAGCGGTCTTGGCCCCAGACCGCCACATCGCCGACGTGAAACGCGGGCACGCCCCACAATCCAAGATCGAACATCGCGGCAAGGTTTTGTTCCGCCGTCTTGCGCCAGGTCTGGTCTTTCAGCGCAACCCTGGCTTGGCTCCAGTCAAGACCAGCGCGTTCAACAATTTTGCGCAGGCCACGGTCGCTGCCCGCGTCAATGCCCTCGGCCCAGACACCGCGCATGAAAGACAGCAAATAACTTTCAATCTTGCCGGCCTGTTCTGCAAATTGCATCAGGGCCAGGCCACGCTCTGTAGGCCGGCCCACCGGGTCATTCAAACGGCCAAAGGCGATGCCGCGCATTCTGGCTTCGCGCGCTGCATCGCGGCTGATATACAGGCGCTTGTTGCGTGGCACTGGCAGGCCACGCATGACCATGGGCAGGACAAAGCGCAGCCGGACTTTTGCGCCTGTGTGCCGGGCAAGCGCGAATAAACGCGGGGCGGCGATGGCCGAGTAGGGGCTGCGCAGCGAGACATAAAAATCGATGCTTGGGGGCGCTGCCAATGGCGCGGTTTTTTGCAGGTCTGTAGATGGCGCGAACATCAAACCGGTGATGCCAGAGCGTTGAGCGCCCAGCGCTTGCAAGCGCTCTTCAAGGTGATGCAGGCGGTCAATGCCCCAGTACCACTCGCCAGCATAAAAAAAAGTTGCACCGAGGTAGTGGCCCAGGCGCTGGCGCAAGGCATTTGACTCTGCCACATGGCGCAAGGTATCGGCCAGCGCAATGCGCGCTTCTGTATTTGCCAGCGCCGCCGGCTGGTGCCACAGGTCTGACGAGAGCTGCCCCGCCTGCGCATTAAAACACCCATCATGAATCGCCGCAACCAGCAGGCGCATGGCCAGCGCTACATTATCTGATGAGGGTTGCAAGCCACCGTCTTGAAATTTCAGGTTCCAGCGTTGCGCCAGTAACTCTGCGTCCCTGCGGCTATAGGCCACCAGCTTGTCGCGCTCTGGCGCGGCGCTATCCAGTGGTGGGCCGACCACATGTGCGCTGATGTTGATGTCGTAGCGTTCCAGCAAGCATGGCAGGCTGGCAGCAGCCAGCGCACTGTAGGGGTCGTCGACCTGGTGAAAATAGTGCAACTGATGCGGCCCACCCCGAGCCAGCCGCGTCCGCTCTGCTCGCGCGCGTTGCCTATCCAACCGGTCTCCTGACAGAAACCACTGGTTTATAGCGGGCACCAGCAGTCTTTTAAGCGACATCAGCGTTTTATTTCTTTGTTAGCGCTACACTTTTGTTATAAGAGTGAAAATGTAGCATAACAATACATAAGTGTATGGATTAATTTGTGGCGGTTCATTCGCATACTTTTTACAGTTAATCGGCCAACAAGGATTTCATGGCAGCTATGAAAAAAGCCGGCAAGCGGTCTGATACCCCTCAGCTGACGCGTGA
>JBBAPP010000263.1:0-3038 GCA_040400775.1 Polaromonas sp.
GTGGCTGGCTTGGTGGGCGCTTACGTCATCGGCAAACGCATCGGCTACGGGAAAGAAGCCATGGCACCGCACAGCCTGACCCTGACAATGGTCGGCGCAGCCATGTTGTGGGTCGGTTGGTTTGGCTTTAATGCGGGTTCAGCACTCGAAGCCAACGGTTTTGCAGCGCTGGCTTTCATCAACACGCTGGGTGCCACCGCTGCGGCAGTGTTGGCCTGGTGTGCTGGCGAGGCGCTGATGAAGGGCAAGGCTTCCATGTTGGGAGCAGCTTCTGGTGCAGTCGCCGGCCTGGTGGCGATCACGCCAGCCGCCGGTAATGTCGGTATCGGCGGCGGACTGGTGATTGGCTTGCTGGCTGGTTTTGCCTGCCTGTGGGGTGTGAACGGTCTGAAGAAAATGCTGGGTGCAGACGATTCGCTGGATGTTTTTGGTATTCACGGCATTGGCGGTATTTTGGGCGCCATCTTGACGGGCGTGTTTAATTCGCCATCCTTGGGCGGTCCTGGCTACGTGGCCGACTGGGTCACAGTAACTATGGTGACTGCCGCTGACTACTCGATCGTGAGCCAGGTCTGGATACAAGCCAAGGCTGTGCTGATCACGATTGTCTGGTCAGGTGTGGTGTCCTTCATCGCCTACAAGATTGTTGATCTGACGATCGGCTTGCGCGTCACGGAAGAAGACGAGCGCGAAGGTTTGGACATCACGTCACACGGAGAAACAGCATATAACCGCTGAATAAGATGATGTAAAAACAAAAAACCCGCTGACTGAAAAGTTAGCGGGTTTTTTTATGGCTACAGTCGACAGCATAGGCGCAACTGTTTTGAAAGACCCCATGACCTGGCAACCCCTCACCCCGCAAATCTGCGAACTCGGCGAATCTCCGTTTTGGCATCCGGTTGAGCAACAGCTTTATTGGGTCGATATTCCGGGCCAACAGATTCACCGCTGCAACATCTTTATGGGGAGTATTGAAAGCTGGGCCATGCCGTCTGAACCGGGCAGCATCGCGCCGGCGCACTCGGGCGGCTTGGTGATGGCCCTGCGTGATGGCATTTACCGCGGGCGTGATTGGGGCGGTGCCTTGCACAAACTGGTGGACGCGCAGCATGACACCACCACCACCCGTTTTAACGACGGCAAGGCTGACCCGACCGGGCGGTTTTGGGCTGGCACGATGTATGAGCCGCGCAGCGTGGCCAGTGCGCAGCTGTTTTCACTCAACAACGGTGCCTTAGAAGCCAAAGTCAGCCACGCCACCATTGCCAACGGGCTGGCGTGGTCGCCCGACGCTAAAACCATTTACTGGGCCGACACACCCACCCACACCGTGCGCGCTTGGAACTGGAATGCACAGACCAACGCCATGACGCATGAGCGCATCTTCAAGCAGTGGCCTGGCAAACCCGAGGGCTGGCAGTTTGGCATGGCAGGCCATGAACAGCTTTATGGCGGCCGACCCGACGGCGCTGCAGTGGATGTTGAGGGCAACTACTACGTGGCGATGTTTGAAGGCGCGCGTATTTGCAAGCTGTCACCCGATGGCGTTGAGTTGGCCAGCATCCCCATACCCGCCCAGTGCCCGACCATGCCGTGCTTTGGCGGCGACGATTTGAAAACGCTGTACGTCACCACGGCACGCTACAACCGCAGCGATGCGGAGTTGCAAGCCTACCCACAGTCGGGCTGCGTCTTCTCCATGCGGGTAGAGGTGCCGGGGCTGCCGGTTAACTTTTACCTTGATTGAGTTTGGCCTGCCTCACAGTCAAAAGGCTGGGTTACAGTCAATTTGCTTGTATCGTGAACCCTTTTGTCTTTCTGAGTCATTTTTAGGCATCAAATAGGCCTTTAAACCAATAAATACGGGTGTTAATAGCTATTATTTTAATAGCTTATTGAATGCCACACCTTAAACCTACACCGCACCTTGACCGCCCGTATTTACACCGACCAAACGCTGGCGACTGGCATCAGCATCAGTTTACCGCCCGTGGCCGCACGCCATGTCCAGGTGCTGCGCTTTCAGCCGGGAAATACGCTGACGCTGTTCAATGGGCAGGGCAATGCTGAGGGCAACGAAGGCGAATTTAGCGTCACGATTCAAAGCATGGGTCGCAGTGACGTGCAAGTCAGCGTCGGTCACTTCATGGCCACGCACCGCGAGGCCAGCCGCGCCGTTCACTTGGCTGTAGGCATGCCCGCCAACGAACGCATGGACTGGCTGGTAGAAAAAGCCACCGAGCTCGGTGTAGCCAGTATTCAGCCCCTGATGACGGAACGCAGCGTGCTGCGGCTGTCGGGCGATCGGGCCGAGAAAAAACAAACCCACTGGCGCGGCATTGCCACGGCAGCGTGTGAGCAATGCGGGCGCAACCGCGTGCCGCTGATTCATGCGCCGGCCAGCTTAAACGACTGGTTGAAAAGCAGCTTGCAACCGATTGAACCGGTCAGCCACAAGCGGCTGTTGCTGTCGTTGCAACCGGACACACGACCATTGGCTGAAGCTGCTGGCAACGAAGGTGCATTGACATTTTTAAGCGGGCCAGAAGGCGGCCTGAGCGCTCTTGAGGAGGCCGCCGCTCTGGCACAGGGCTTCGCACCTGTCACTTTGGGTCAACGCGTGCTGCGCTCCGAAACCGCAGCACTGGCCGGCCTGTCTTATTTGATGTTGACGGGAAAGCAATGAACCGCAATTTATGGCTGTTGACGATCTGCCAAGGTCTTTTCATGACCAACAACGTCGTCTTTATCGCCATCAATGGTTTGGTGGGCTTGAGCCTTGCGCCTTTTGGCTGGATGGCCACGCTGCCGCTGATGGCTTATGTGGTGGGCGGCGCCATGTCGACGGTTTTGGTCAGCCAAACCCAAAGCCGTTTTGGCCGCAAAGTCTCCTTCCAAATCGGCTTGGGCGTTGCCGTTCTGTCAGCGCTGCTGTGCTGCTACGCCGCGTACAGTAAAAACTTTTGGTTGCTGGTGGTGGCTACCGTGGTGGCGGGTTATTACAACGCCAATGCGCAGTTGTACCGCTTTGCCGC
>JBBAPP010000264.1:0-3011 GCA_040400775.1 Polaromonas sp.
GAACAAAGTTCTTTGCTTGGCGAGGTGCTGGCGATGGGTCTCAGAGCCTTGAATACGCAACCCAAAATCAGTGAAGACGATTTACGTGCCACCATGGAGGGGGCGGGCCGTCAGGCAGCACACAAACTGGAGCGCTACCTGGCGGCATTGGCTACCATCGCCTCTGCAGCACCGCTGCTGGGCTTGTTTGGTACTGTGATTGGCATGATCGAGATTTTCGGCTCGCAAGCAGGTGGCGGCGCCGTCGTTGGCGCGGGGGGAGGGAACCCGGCTCAATTAGCCCAAGGCATATCGATTGCTTTGTACAACACGGCGTTTGGTTTGATGGTGGCGATCCCGGCGCTTATTTTTTGGCGCTACTTCAGAGCGCGGGTTGACGGCCATCTGCTGACAATGGAGTTGGCCTCGGAGCGGTTTTTACGCCACCTGAACACACTGCGCAAAGTCTGACGTTTAGACATGAACTTTCGTAAAAATTCGCGGGAAGAGCCTGAAATTAACCTGATCCCTTTTATTGATGTGCTGCTGGTAGTTTTGATTTTTTTAATGCTGTCGACGACCTACAGCAAATTCTCTGAGCTGCAAATCAAGCTGCCACTGGCAGATGCCGAACAGCAGCGTGACTACCCCAAAGAAGTGCTTGTGGCTGTCAGCAGTGATGGCCGATACATGATCAACAAAACCTTGCTGGAGAGCCGAAACATTGAAAGTCTGGGCGCGGCCTTGGTACTGGCCGCTAAGGCAGGCAAAGACAGCGTGATCGTTATCAGTGCAGACGCCAGCAGCAGCCACCAGTCGGTCATTACCGTGATGGAAGCAGCGCGGCGCAACAACTTCAGCCAAATCACCTTTGCCACGCAAAGCGCCGCGCAAGCCGGGGAGCGCTAAGCCATGAGCCACTGGCTTGCCCGAAGCTGGACCAAGCGGGGCTTGATAGCCTGCCTGTTGTGGCCTTTGTCGCTGTTGTACGGGGCACTGTCAGGACTACATCGAGGACTTTACCGGAGGGGCATTTTAAGAGCTAAGCGTAGCCCGGTGCCGGTCATTGTGATTGGCAATATAGTCACAGGTGGTGCTGGAAAAACGCCATTGGTGATAACGCTGGTGCAACATCTCAAGCGGCAAGGCCTGCAAGCTGGCGTGGTGTCGCGCGGCTACGGCAGACAGGGCAGAGCTTGCCTGGAAGTGCTAGCAAGCACACCCATTTCAGAGTCTGGCGATGAGCCAGCACTTATTTTTCGCCAACAAGCGGCTCCTGTTTTTATAGCAAGAAAACGCACCGATGCGGTGCGAGCCTTGCTAGCTAAATATCCGACCACGCAAGTTATTGTCAGCGACGATGGCTTGCAGCATCACAGTATGGCGCGAGATATTGAAATCACCGTTTTCGATGACCGCGGCATCGGTAACGGCTGGCTATTGCCCGCTGGACCGCTGCGTGAGCTTTTGAGCAATCGGCCGCGCTTGGTGCTGCATACCGGGCAATCGCCTGCGTTTGAGGGCTTTAAGTCCACCCGGCGACTGGCAGACCACGCGATCAACGCAGCTGGTCATCGCGTGTCCTTGAGTGGTCTGAACGGACAAGCCATCACAGCCTTGGCAGGCATCGCCAACCCAGACGCTTTTTTCAATATGCTGACAGCACGCGGCTTGCAGTTGCAACAGACCATCAGCCTGCCAGACCATTTTGATTTTTCTGACTACGCATGGCCTGCATCCAAAGATGCCGTCGTCTTGTGCACTGAAAAAGACGCCATCAAAATGTTTACATTACCGCAGTTCAAAGGCTATGACTTGCTTGCCGTTGCGCTTGAGTTTTCACCCGATCCGGCCTTTTTAGTTGCAATAGATACTCTTTTAGCGCAACTGTTCACCAAGTCTTCTGAATTACCATCAGCCCATGGACACTAAATTGCTTGAATTACTGGTTTGCCCTGTCACCAAAGGCCGGCTTGAATATAACCGCGCCAAACAGGAACTGATCTCCCGCAGCGCCCGCTTGGCTTACCCGGTACGCGACGGTATGCCGGTAATGCTGGAGAGCGAAGCCCGCGTCATGACCGACGAAGAGCTGGGCTTGTAACGCCTTCAGATACGCCTGACCATGCAGTTCACCGTCCTCATACCTGCCCGCTTGGCCTCTACACGGCTACTCAACAAACCTTTGGCTGACTTGGGTGGCGCACCCATGGTGGTGCGGGTTGCCCAACGCGCCCATCTCAGCCAAGCTGAAAGTGTGGTGGTTGCCACTGACAGCCAGGAAGTCATTGACCAATGCGCTCACTTTAATATTCAAGCTGTGATGACCGCCAGCCACCACGCCAGCGGCAGCGACCGATTGGCTGAGGCTTGCAGCCTGCTGGGCTTGGCTGACGATGCAGTGGTGGTCAACGTGCAAGGCGATGAGCCGCTGATTGATGTGGCTCTGATGGATGCAGTGGCGCAATTGCTGGCCCATCGGCCTGACTGCGCCATCAGCACCGCCGCCTATGCGATTGATAGTCTGGCCGACTTCCTGAATCCGAACATCGTCAAAGTCGTGCTGGATGCGAGGCAAACCGCGCTTTACTTCAGCCGTGCGCCGATTCCTGTAGCCCGTGACCGCCCTGAACAACTGCCGTATCTCGTCAAGCCGCTGCGCCATGTAGGTATTTATGGCTATCGGGTCGGGTTTTTAAAAGCCTTTCCAGCGCTGACACCCGCTCCTATTGAGCAGCTTGAATGCCTTGAGCAGCTCAGGGCTATGTGGCACGGTCACAAAATTGCCGTTCACATCACGCAGCAGTCACCCGGCATCGGTGTGGACACACCTGAAGACCTGAAGACTGTTCAAAAAATTTTTAGCACATCGCTGAGACCTTAGTGATTTCCAGTAAGCGCGCACCAAGGCGTGCATGCTATCCTTTGAATAAGTCAAATCAGAGATCAATCAGCACCCTGCTGCACAGATTGCGTTCATAAAAACGACAAGATAACGACGCGATAACGACGCGATAACGACGCGATAACGA
>JBBAPP010000265.1:0-3006 GCA_040400775.1 Polaromonas sp.
GCTGATAGCGCCTTCGGCAGTTTGCGTCATCGAGATGGCGTCGTTGGTGTTTTGCGTGGCTTTGGCCATACCGCGAATTTGCGAGGTCATGCGGTTGGTGATAGCCAAACCCGCTGCGTCGTCTTTGGCAGAGTTGATTTTCGAACCTGTGGACAAGCGCTCCATGGCTTGGCTCAAGTTCATGTTGCTAGAACGCATAGACTCTTGAGCCACAAGCGCTTTAGTGTTGGTGTTAATCACTGACATGGTGCTTCTCCTAAGAAGTTGGATTTACCGAAAAAAATTACAAGAACGTTTTCTTGATGAGCTATAGATCGACAAGAAAAAAAATTACTTTAGAAATTTAGTGATTAAATTTCTTTGTTCAGAAGCACACCCTTAAGAGCTTCAATGCTGTGCGCCACTTTGACCACAACCTCATTAGGGATCTGGCGAATCACTTCGCCGGTGTCTTCTTTGCGCACCACCACCACGGGGCGACCGAGGGCTGGGTCAATGGCAAACGACAGGTTGCGGCCGCCATCGCGCATGACGGTGTTGATGTGCTCAATGGCTGCATCTAGGTTTTGTCGCATTCGCTCGTTGTCCACTGTCACCTCTGATTTAGCGATAGGTGCGGGCGTGCTAACCGCCTGCACGATGGGTGCAGGCTGAACAGCAGCGCTCAAGACGGGTGGCTGAGCGGCGCGAGATTGAATTTGGATAGCCATATCTTGCCTTTCAGAACCTAAAGGTCGGGCTGCACACAAACGTGCAGCACATAAGAGAGGTTCTACAAGGCATAGATCGACACAAGCTGGGAAAACTTGAGTCGATTTTTAAAAATTATTTATTGGTGTAGGCGGCCATCATGCCGTCGAAGGTGGCCTTGAGGCTGGTTTTCTGGCTATTCACGTTGCCGACCAAGCTGTCCATGGAGGCAAATTGCTTTTGGTAGCGGGCCAACAGGGCGTCCATGCGCAGTTGCAGCTTGGCAAGCTGCGATTGGTATTTGGTGTTTTCGGTATTGGCGTTTTCGCTTTTGGTCATCAGCGGGCCCGTGCTGGCCAGCAGATTGGTGAGCTTTTTAAACGCATCGCCTGCAACGCCCGCAGGTGCGGTGCTGTAGGTGCTGAGTTTGTTGTAGCCACCGGTCAACACTTTGGTGACATCGTCAAAGTTGCTGGCCAATACTTTGTCTAGCTTGGCATCGTCTAGGCTGAGAACGCCTTTTTCGTTGAGCGAATAGCCCATGTCACCCAATGACTTGATGCTTGCCCCAGGCGTGCTGGACTGGCTAAAGATCAAGGTGCGTATTTGCTGACGCACCATGCGCACTGTGCTGTCGCCCACCAAGGTGGCGCCATACGTCTCTAGCGTGGACTTGGGGTTGGTGGTTTGGTTGGCGATGTCGTTAAAGTCGTTGTACGCCACTACCAAAGCTTTAAGCTTGGTTTTGATGTCGGCCACATCACGCGTCACCACCACGCTGGCAGCTGTGGCGCTGGTGGCTTTCAGGTCTAGGGTGAGGCCCGGGACGATGTCGGTGATGGTGTTGGTTTTGCGTTTGTAGCTGATGCCATCCACCGTCACCTGCGCATCAGAGGCTGCATACCCAGCGGCAGTGGTAAAACCAAGGTCTGTGGCACTGGTGCTGGCCATCGAAAAACCTTCGGTGCCTCCTGTTGCACCGGTAATGATCACTTTATAGGGCGAGGCACTGCTGCCGTCGTTGATCAGCTGGGCTTTAAAGCCGCGGTTAGACGCATTGATGGCAGACACCAGGCCTGCCGGAGTGTCAGCATAGGTTTTTTTAGCCAATGTAATGCCAGTGACGGCGCGTCCACTAGCAGACACCACCTTTAGGTCTGTGCCCGAGTAGGTCACAGTAATGTCCGTCGACCCATCAAGGGTGCGCAGCTGCGACTGCAAGTTGCTGGCAAGTGCCTCCATGGTCGGCGTTATGGGGCCGGGCGCGAGGGTGCGCACAGTGCCACCGATGTTGACGGAGAAAGCGCTGAAGTCCCCCGTGGAGGGCGCCGTGCCAAAGCTCGCATCGGTAATGGTGTCGGCATTGGCAGTGCCCGCCAAAGCACCGCTGTCTAAGTTGATGACCGTGGCATTTGACAACGACGGGTTGGTCACCACACGCGTGGCAGAGGCCGACTCGATCATCAAGCCTGTGCCGCCAGACACAGTGACACGCAAATCGCTGGAGCCATCCAGAATGCGCAGTTGGCTTTGTATGTTGGCTGCCAAGTCGGTCAATGTGGCGGTGGCGGGTGCAGGTGTGAGGTTATAGGTTTTGCCGTCGACTGTGACGCCAAAGTTTTTGAAGTCAGTGACCGAGGGCGATGTGCCAAACGTAGGCGAAGAAATGGTGGCTTGATAGGTCGATGAGGTGCTGGGCGTGCCGGTCGAAAAACCTTCGGTGTTGGTGCCGGTCAGGGTGAGCGCAAAGTCGCTGCCCGCGTTGAGTGGTGTGCTGCTGCTGGCAAACCCAGCGCTTAGGCTGCGCTGAGCAGAAGACAAGGCATTGACCACCACATCATGGCTACCAACAGTTGCTGAGGTGGAAGCAGTGACATTAACGGCCGATGTATTACTGGTAGAAGCGCTGACCGAATTGAAGCTGTCTTTGTCTTTGACTGCACTGAGCGTGTTTTTAAGCTCAGACATCATGAACATAACAGCCGAGAGACCGCTGACTTTGTTGTCGTTCTTAGTAATCTTGGCGTTGATAGCGTTGGCTTGTGGGGCGCGTTCGGCCTCCACCAAGTTTTGCGCCAGTGACGCCACGTCTACACCCGAACCCGCGCTAAGCGAAGAAATAATCTTTTGTGCGCTGGCTTTGTTAGCCGCAGCCACTTGTGCAGCCGTCGACGTGCCCGCCGTGGAAGTGGACGTGTTGCTCGTGGAGGAAACTGCAGTGGTAGCCATGGTTTGTATGCTTCAAATAAGAGATTCGGCTCGGGTGTTAAGTTCTTGAGCGACTTAATTCAAATACTTAAACAAACTCAGCTGCGA
>JBBAPP010000266.1:0-2999 GCA_040400775.1 Polaromonas sp.
GCGCTGGATGCCGCCAAGAGCGGTGTGAATTCAGTCCACATCATTGACGGCCGGGTGCCGCACGCCTTGTTACTGGAAATTTTGACTGAACAAGCTTTCGGCACCATGATCAGATCACATTGAATTCTTATTTCCTCCCCTGCCGGGGCAGGGCCAGGGTGGGGGCAAGTGCAGAATCAGTCTTACCACCGCGCGTGCCCCCCATCCCAAGCTTCCCCCGGAAGGGGAAGGAGTTACAGGTTCAATATAAATAATGAGACTGCTATTGGTTGAGGACGATGTGATGGTGGCCAGCGGCATCAAGCTGGGGCTGTGTGACGCGGGCTATGCGGTGGACTGGGTCGGCAGTGCCGAGCGTGCCGAGGAGGTTTTGCAAACCGAGACTTTTGATGTGGCCATCATCGACATTGGCTTGCCCAAAATGGATGGTCTGGCTTTGACCCGTAGCCTCCGGCGCAGCGGCATCACCATGCCAGTCTTGATATTGACCGCCAGAGACGCGCTGCAAGACCGCGTGCAGGGGCTCGACGGCGGGGCCGACGACTACCTGGTCAAACCCTTTGAACTGCCTGAAATGCTGGCGCGTTTGCGGGCCCTGCTGCGGCGTTCCCAGGCCGCCACCAGCGCTACCTTAAGTTTTGGCGCGCTGGAGCTGGACAGCGCCAACCGCCAGGCGCGTGCCAATGGCCAGCTGATAGAGCTTGGGCCGCGCGAATGGACGGTGATGGAGTATTTGCTGATCAACGCGCCCAAGCCGGCCAGCAAAGACAAGCTGCTGCAAGCGCTGACCGGCTGGGACAAAGAAATCACGCCCAACGCGATTGAGGTCTACATCTCGCGTTTGAGGAGCAAGCTGGAGCCACATGGCATTGCCGTCAGGTCAATCCGCGGTTTTGGCTATCGGCTTGAAATCCTGGGGGCGGTCTCAAACAGCGGGGCTGAATGATCCCCGCCGCGATGAAGTCAGGCCTTCAGCGCCGACTTTTGTTGCTGCTGCTGTTGCCGCTGGGCTTGCTTGCGCTGGTCAGTATTTATTTTGACTACCAAACCGCTGGCAGCGTGGCCTTGCAAAAAGACCAGCAGTTGTTACGCCTCATCCCCTTGGTGGCAGATTCTGTGCTGGCGATTGGTGCTAAGCAAGAGGCCACGCTCTTGCTGTTGCTGGCGCCTGAAATTGAAGACTTCATCAAAGACCGCCAGCGCTTTGCCGGGTTTCGCATTTCAGATTCAGCCGGCGGCTTTTTGGCGGGCGAGCCCTGGATAGACAGCGTGCTACCGGCCACCCGTGAGCCAGAGTTTCACAGCATTGAAGACAACGGCATCACCTACCGCATCGCCGCCCAGCGGGTTGAAACCGCCGCAGGCGAGCTGATTGTGCAACTGGCCGATGGCTCAGATGCACGCCAGCAATGGGTGCGCTCGATTTGGGTCAAGGTGTTGCTGCCCAATCTGGTGTTGGTGCTGGCGGCGGGTTTTGCGGTGAATTGGGCGGTGACGCGCGCGCTCAAGCCTTTGAATGACTTGACAGACGCTGTCGAGCGGCGCAGTCCGCGCGATCTGAGCGCGATTGACCCCCAAAGCACCCCTGCGGAGGTGCAACCGCTGATAGCCGCTCTCAACCGCCTGTTTGGCTTGGTCAATGCCCAGGCTGAGAGCCAGCGCCGCTTTGTTGCAGACGCAGCGCACCAGTTGCGCACCCCGCTGGCGGGTTTGCAGGCGCAGGTAGAGGCCTGGGCCCAGGCTGCGCGGGTGTCAACCAGCAAAGGCGGCGATGGTGCCATCACGCTGGCGGCTGACAAAATCATCAAACTTCGCAGCGCCACCCGCCGCACCTCGCAGCTGGCCAACCAGTTGTTGGCCTTGTCGCGGGCCGATGCCTTGAATGTTGCCGCGCAGCCCATGCAGCGGGTGGACTTGAAGGAGCTGTGCGAGTCCATGCTGGCGCAGCACCTGGACGCCGCCACCGACAAAAGCATTGACCTGGGCTTGGAGGTCGAGCCGGCGCAAGCGCTTGGCCATGAATGGCTGCTGCGGGAACTGTTCAGCAATCTGGTCGACAACGCGGTCAAGTACACCCCCACGGGCGGCTCGGTGACGCTACGCTGCGGCGTACTGGCAGATCCGCCGCAGGCGGTGTTTTTAGAAGTGCTAGACGACGGCCTGGGGATTCCCCCGCACGAGCGTGCCAAGGCACTGCAGCGGTTTTACCGGGTGCTGGGCACTCAGGGCGAGGGCAATGGCCTGGGCTTGGCGATTGCCGATGAAATAGCCCGGGTTCACAAAACCCAGCTGATGCTTGCGGATGCGCATCCAACCCTGCCAGAGCCACGCGGCCTGCGCGTGTACCTGGTGTTGCAGCAGGAAAACCCGCACACCGCTGCCTAAAAAGCGCCATGGCCCTGTGGGAGAATCATTTATAGACGCATTTAGCTGTTTGCGACAAAACCAAACTTTTTATTCCAAACTATGTCCGACCTAGCGCCTGATTCCGACCCCCCGCAGAACGGCAGCACTGACCAGAGCGCTGCGCGCAAACGGCCCAAGCCGGGTGAGCGCAGGGTGCAAATTTTGCAAGCGCTGGCCAGCATGCTCGAGCAGCCAGGCGCCGAGCGCATCACCACATCGGCGCTGGCCGCCAAACTGGACGTCAGTGAGGCCGCACTTTACCGCCACTTTGCCAGCAAGGCGCAGATGTTTGAAGGCTTGATTGAGTTCATCGAGCAAAGCGTTTTTAGCTTGGTCAACCAGATCACCGAGCGCGAGCCAGAGCCGGCTTTGCGAAGCCGCCGGCTGGTGGTCATGGTGCTGCAGTTTGCCGAGAAAAACCGCGGCATGACGCGTGTGATGGTCGGCGACGCATTGGTGTTTGAAAACGACCGCCTGCAAGAGCGCATGAACCAGTTTTTTGACAAGCTGGAATCCAGCCTGAGACAAAGCCTGCGCGATGCCGCCACCGCCAGCGGTGCAGCCACCCCCACCGTGGATGCGCAGGTCCGGGC
>JBBAPP010000267.1:0-2969 GCA_040400775.1 Polaromonas sp.
GGCTATGAAGTCGTCATCGGCTTTGAAACCCACACCCAACTGACCACGCAGTCCAAGCTGTTCAGCCGTGCCTCCACATCGTTTGGTGCCGAGCCAAACACCAACGCATCTGCGGTTGACTTTGCGCTGCCCGGTGCCCTGCCTGTGATGAACAAGGGCGCAGTACAACGGGCGATAGAGTTTGGCTTGGCGGTAAACGGCCACATTGCCGAGAGCAGTGTGTTTGCGCGTAAAAACTATTTTTACCCTGACCTGCCCAAGGGCTACCAGATCAGCCAGTTTGAGATTCCGGTGGTGCAGGGCGGTGCAGTTGAATTTTTCTTGGACGCCCGTTCGACAAGCTCAGGACAATCGGAAACCCGAACCGTGCGCTTGGTGCGCGCCCACCTGGAAGAAGACGCCGGCAAGTCGCTGCATGAAGACAAAAACTTGGGTGCCGCGCTGGGGCGCGGGGGCATGACGGGCATTGACCTGAACCGCGCTGGTACGCCGTTGCTGGAGATCGTCACCGAGCCCGACATGCGCAGCAGTGCGGAAGCCGTAGCCTACGCTAAAGAGCTGCACAAAATCGTAACCTGGATTGGTATTTGTGACGGCAACATGCAAGAGGGCAGCTTCAGGTGCGATGCCAACGTGTCGGTGCGCAAACCGGGTGCAGCGCTCGGTACGCGCCGTGAGATCAAGAACCTGAACAGCTTCAAGTTCATGCAGCAGGCGATGGACTATGAGATCCGCTGGCAGATTGAGCAGCTTGAAGACGGCCACGCGATTCAGCAGGCCACCGTGTTGTTTGACCCGGACACGGGCGAGACGCGGGCCATGCGCAGCAAGGAAGATGCAGCGGACTACCGCTACTTTCCTGACCCGGATTTGCCGCCACTGGTGATTGGGCGGGATTGGGTGGAGAAAACGCGCTCCGAGATGAGCGAGTTGCCGCGTGTGATGGCTGCACGTTTTGTGGCTGACTACGGTTTGCCTGAATATGACGCCGGGCAGTTGACCCAAAGCAAGCCGATAGCGGCATATTTTGAGGCGGTGGCAAGCACCAGCAAACAGCCAAAACTGGCAAGTAACTGGGTCATGGGAGAGTTGGCCAGACGTTTGAATGGGGATGAAAAAACGATTGATTCATCAGCGGTTTCAAGTGATCAGCTCGCCAGTTTGATTGGCCGCATTGCTGACAACAGCATCTCCAACAACGCAGCCAAACAAGTCTTTGACGCCCTGTGGAACGGTGAAGGCACTGACGTCGACGCCCTCATCGACGCCAAATCCCTCAAACAAATCAGCAACACCAGCGAACTCGAAAAAATCATCGACGACGTGCTGGCCGCCAATGCCAAAAACGTTGAAGAGATCCGCGCAGGCAACACCAAAGCCATGAACGCTTTGGTCGGCCAGGCCATGAAGGCGACCCAAGGCAAAGCCAATCCAGCGCAGGTCAATGCGCTGTTGAAGCAAAAGATCGGCTGACCAGGCCTGGCGCCTTACGCCGCCTCTACGCCGTAACGCTGCCTGTACGCCAACACGGCATCGTAAGTGGTAACAAACTCTGCCTGCGCACCCGCGCTGCTGTTTTGCAGCGCCAAATAATCCAGCAAATCCGTCAAGCGGGCAATCGAGGTGACGTGCAAGTCCAACTGTGACTTGACGTATTGCACGGCACTGTAGTCCACATCCAAGCCGTTTTCTGTCGCTTTTTCTTGCCGGTCCAGAGCAATCGCCACCGCATGGGGCACTGCGCCCGCGGCTTTGATAATGGCAATCGACTCTCGAACAGCCGTACCCGCTGACATCACGTCATCAACAATTAATACCCTTCCTTTAACGGGAGCGCCGACCAAAGTCCCACCTTCACCGTGGTCTTTGGCCTCCTTGCGGTTGTAAGCAAACGGCAGGTTGCGGCCCAGCCGCGCCAGCTCGATGGCGACCGCTGCGGCCAGTGGAATGCCTTTATAGGCCGGGCCAAAAAGCATGTCGAATTGCAGCCCGCTTTTTTCTTCTTCAGCCAGCAGTTGCCGCGCATAAAATTGCGCCAACCGGCCCAGCTTGGCGCCATCGTCAAACAGGCCCGCATTGAAAAAGTAGGGGCTCATGCGCCCGGCTTTGGTTTTGAATTGCCCAAACTTGAGCACACCAGATTCAATGGCAAACTGCACAAATTCTTGCGCCAATGTGCTGTCTGTCCCGTCTTGTTTAATCGCTTGCCCCGCCATAGGAGTTGCCCTTGTTTAAATTAACCAGCCTGAACCTGAACGGTATCCGATCTGCTAGCAGCAAAGGCCTGGAGGCCTGGCTGACGAACTACCAACCGGATTGTATTTGCGTACAAGAAATCAAAGCCCAGGCGCCCGACATGCTGGGCAAGTTTGAAGAACTGGCAGGGCTGAAAGGCTATTTTCAGTTTGCCGAAAAAAAGGGCTACTCGGGTGTGGGCGTGTACACCCGGCATGCGCCGAGCGATGTGATCGTGGGCTACGGCTCTGAAGAATTTGACGCTGAAGGCCGCTATGTAGAGCTGCGCTTTGACCGGCCAGGCCGAAAAAATTTGCCCAAACTGTCCATCATCAGCGCGTACTTTCCGAGTGGTTCATCCGGGCCAGAACGGCAGGCGGCCAAGTTCCGATTTTTAGCCGAGATGTACCCGCACCTGCTGGGCTTGAAGAAAAACCGCGACTACGTGTTGTGCGGCGATATCAATATCGCGCATCAGGAAATTGACTTGAAGAACTTCAAAAGCAATAAAAAGAACAGCGGCTTTTTGCCAGAAGAACGCGCTTGGATGACGCGGCTACTCAGTGAGGCTGGCAAGGTCGATGTGTACCGCCAACTCCAACCCAGTACCACCGACGCGGCCTACACCTGGTGGAGCAACCGCGGCCAGGCTTATGCCAATAACGTGGGCTGGCGGCTGGACTACCACTTGGCCACCCCAGCAGTAGCGGCGCTGGCGCGCACCGAGCATATTT
>JBBAPP010000268.1:0-2953 GCA_040400775.1 Polaromonas sp.
ATCCACTTTTTTAACCCACCGCGCTACATGACGCTGGTGGAATTGATCAACACACCGACCACCGGCGCTGCGGTGCTCGACAAGCTGGAAGCCTTTGTCACCAGTGGCTTGGGCAAAAATGTCATTCGCGCGCATGACACGCCCAACTTCATTGCCAACCGGGTCGGTATTGCCAGTATGTTGGCCACCATCCAGCAGACTGAAGCGTTTGGCCTGACGTATGACGTGGTCGATGATCTGACGGGTAAAAAGCTCGGCCGTGCCAGCTCGGGTACCTTCCGCACTGCCGATGTGGTGGGTCTGGACACCCTGGCGCACGTCATCAAAACGCTGCAAGACAATTTGGTCGACGACACAGCTGGTGGCGAAGGTAAAACGCATGACCCGTTCGCCAGCATGTACGGCACGCCGCCGGTACTGGCCAGACTGCTCGCATCAAAAAGCCTGGGCCAAAAAACCGGCGCGGGTTTTTACAAAAAAGTTGGCCGCGACATTTTGCGGCTAGACCCTGACAGCATGGAATACGTGGCCGCTGGTGCCAAGGCCAACGACGTAGTAGGCCGGATGTTGAAAAAGCCTGCGGGCGAGCGCCTGGCTTTGCTGCGCCACGCCGAAGGCGCAGAAGCGCGTTTTTTGTGGGCCATCTTTCGCGACCAGTTTCATTACGCTGCGGTGCATCTGGAAAGCATTGCCGAGACCGCGCGTGACCTTGACTTTGCCATGCGCTGGGGCTTTGGTGCCAAACAAGGCCCGTTCGAGCTCTGGCAGCAAGCGGGCTGGATGCAAGTGGCCAGCATGATCAAGGAAGACATCGACGCGGGTAAGGCGATATCCAACGTAGCGTTGCCAGACTGGGTCTTCAAAGGTCCGGTGGCAGAGGCTGGCGGTGTGCATACGCCGCAAGGTTCGTGGTCTGCATCAAGCAAAAAGTTCATCCCCAAACGTCAGTTGCCGGTCTATGCACGCCAGCATTTCCCTGAAAATGTTTTAGGCGCACAAGCCCAGTCGTTCACCACCGCAGGCACAACGCTGCATGAAGACGACGCCATCCGGCTCTGGACCTTGGACGACGAGGTGCTGATTGCCAGCATCAAAACCAAAATGCACGCCATCAGCCCGGACGTGGCTGAAGGCTTGGCACTTGGCATTGATATGGCCGAGAAAAGCTACAAGGGCATGGTGATCTGGTCGAACGACGAGATGTTCTCGGTTGGCGCAGATCTGCAAGCCATGCTGCCCGCCTTCATGATGGCTGGCGTCGCAGCCATTGATGAGGTAGAGGCAGAATTGCAAAACGTGATGCTCAAAATGCGTTACGCCGCTGTGCCTGTGGTGTCCGCCGTTCGCGGCTTGGCATTAGGCGGTGGCTGCGAGATGGCGGTCTACTCAAGCAAGCGCGTCGCCGCGATGGAAAGCTATATCGGCCTGGTGGAAGTCGGCGTCGGCCTGGTACCCGGCGCGGGCGGCCTGGCCTATATTGCGCGCCGCGCAGCAGAAAACGCCGCCAAAAGCAGCCACAAAGACCTGCTGCCGTTTTTGATGGAGGGCTTCAGCGCAGCGGCCATGGCCACGGTGGGCACCAGCGCCATTGAAAGCCGCAAGCTGGGTTACTTGCTAGACAGCGACGTGATTGTTCCCAACGCCCAAGAGCTGCTGTATGTGGCCATCAACGAAGCACGGGCGATGTTTGACGCAGGCTACCGCGCACCGCACAAGCGCAGCTTTCCAGTCGTGGGCCGCAATGGTCTGGCCACCATCAAGGGCCAGCTCGTCAACCTGCGCGATGGTGGTTTTATCAGTACCCATGACTTTCATATCGCCAGCTTGATTGCCGGCGTGGTCTGTGGCGGTGATGTGGACAACGGCACGCTGGTCTCGGAAGCGTATCTGATGGCGCTGGAGCGCAAGGCTTTTTGCGCACTGCTTGAACACCCCAAAACACAAGAACGCATCATGGGCATGATGAGCACGGGTAAACCGGTTCGTAATTGATGGCTGCTGTGTACACCCCTAATCGCCTGGAGCGTCAGTTAGAGCGGCTCCATGAAGTGCCGGCGTTTGCGCGCCCCTGGTTTCGCAGCGTGCTGCTGGGGCGGGCCGTGCCCTTTACCGGCACGGCCAGGCTGCGTTACGAAGACATGTCGCCCAGCAGTGTGCAAATCTTTGTGGCCAACCAACATAAAGTGCGTAACCACATCGGCGGCGTGCATGCTGTGGCCAGTACGCTGGCGGCTGAAACGGCCACCGGCATGGTGATGGGTATGAACGTACGCGATGACTGCATCCCGGTGGTCAAAGACATGCGCGTGCAGTTCAAAAAGCGCGGCCAAGGTGCCATGCGCGCTGTGGCCACTTTGACAGGCGAGCAGCGCGAGCTGATCCGCAGCACCACCAAAGGCGAAGTCAGCGTGGCTGTGACGGTGACGGACGAATCGGGCAACCAGCCGATCGAATGTGAATTTATCTGGGCCTGGATACCCGCTGGACCGAGGAAGTAGATGTCGACAAGCACCGTTTCCGACTTAAGTCCCCTCTCCCGCTCGCGGGAGAGGGCTAGGGTGAGGGCACGCGCGCTGAGACAAGGTCAAACAGATGCCGAAGCTTTACTCTGGTCAAAACTCCGAGACCGCCAAATTCTGAACCTCAAGTTCCGACGGCAGCGTCCGCTCGGTTTCTATTTCGCCGATTTTGTCTGCTTGGAGATCGGTCTGGTCATTGAATTAGATGGTGGTCAGCATGCAGAAGACGCTCACAGCAGTCATGACAGCAAGCGCGAAACTGGCATGGCGGCGATGGGCTTTACGACCTTGCGGTTCTGGAATAACGACGTTCTAAGCCAGACTGACGCCGTACTCGAAAAAATACTGCAAACCGCAGAATCCCTCACCCCAACCCTCTCCCGCAAGCGGGAGAGGGAGCAAGACGAAACCGTATCCGTATCCGTATCCGTATC
>JBBAPP010000269.1:0-2928 GCA_040400775.1 Polaromonas sp.
CAACAAAAAACCGCCTCCAGGGCGGTTTTTAACAATGCCAGTAAAACTCAGGCTGAAAAACTTGAACCACAGCCGCAGGTGCTGGTCGCATTTGGATTCTTGATCACAAACTGTGCGCCTTCCAGGTCGTCTTTGTAGTCGATCTCAGCACCTACCAGATATTGGTAGCTCATCGCGTCAATCAGCAACGAGACGCCGTTCTTGGTCATGGTGGTGTCGTCGTCGTTGGTGATTTCGTCAAACGTGAAGCCGTATGAAAAACCTGAGCAACCGCCGCCCTGCACAAACACGCGCAGCTTAAGCTCAGGGTTACCTTCTTCTGCAATCAACTCGGCTACTTTGCCTGCAGCGCTGTCGGTAAAGACAAACGGATCGGGCATTTGGGTGGGGATAAGTTCAGCAACTGCGCTCATAAGGTGTCTCCATTTTTCAGAATAGGTTTATTTTAGCGCAACTGGGCTCACCACAATACCGATATGGCATCAGGCGCTATGAACGGCCAGCATCAACATGGGTTTTTCATCAGCCAGCTGACTGGTTGGCTTCAATTGTCCGGTTATGACAGCGCCTTGGTGCATTTCAAGCGCTTTGTACGACACGTCACCAACGATTTTAGCTTTTGGCTGCAACTCCAGCAATTCTGACGCATGCACAGGCCCTACTACGCAGCCATTTATGATGACATGGTCGGCGTAAATATGGCCGGTTACGGATGCTGATTCGCTGATCACTAAAATGCTGGCGCTGCCGCCAACCGCTCGAATCTCACCAACCACTTCACCATCAATGCGCAATCCGTGTGTGAACGTGAGGTTGCCTTCAATGCAGCTACCATGGGCAATCAAGCTTTTTATGGGGGGCTGATTTTTCTTACCAAACATGCGGGTGTCCTGTAGTCGATCAAGGTGGTGGTGGCGGTCGGTCGAATTTTTTTATGATTGCAATTTTTATCTTTATTTCAGTTGCAAGATTCTGCATTCTTGATTATTACCGTGGATATCAAAAAATTCTTGCACAAGCTTGTAGCCACAATCGGTTTGACTAAACTTAGCCCGCCATGTATTTGAGCATTTTTAGGTTGCCAAGTGGTCTTGCTTTGATGTTATTCGCGTTTTTTATTCTCTTCTTACATGCGACTAGCAAAAAGCCCAAGCTTTTGTTTTTACCGCCAACGGGCTTTTTGGGCTCTTCGTCGTAACGGGCACGTGCCAAGTCATTCATACGGTATTGCGCCCCTTGTGTGTAACTCTCAATTTCATCATCGTTAGGGTGTGAAACATCTGGATGTAAAGACCTACAGCCTGCACCACGTTCAGGCGTGGCATGAATGGTTTAAAGCTTGAAGGTTTGAGCCGAGCGGGTAGCTTCTCCTTCAACCACTTTGACAGTGACTGTTTTTACCACGGCTTGGGGCGGAAAATCCAGCACCCCTTCTATCCGCCGATATTGCTTGAGCTGTAGCACTTGTGCGCCGCCGGGTAACGTTGTCGTCCAGGGTTTGCCAGCCAGGAGGCCGTTAATGGTCACGTCCAGCTTACCATTGAAGTCCGGTGCATTTTTGACCGGTTGAATCACCAGCACCTGCCAGCGCAGCTGGGAAGCCGACAGTAATTCGGCTTGTAAGCCACGAATCGACACGCCATTTGCACCACCAGCAGGCAGCAACTTTTCAAAAAACCCCAGGTCATCGCGCAATTGCAGGTTGATGGCTTCTAACTGCTGGAGTTGCGTCGCCATCTTTTCCTGAGCGGCCTTTTCAGCCGTTAGCAGGCTGCCTGAGGTGTTGGCAATGGTTTGTGCTTTTTCACGTTCTTGTCGCAACTGCAGCACTTGGGCGCGCAGCAATGTCAGCTCTTCTTTGGCGCTGGTGTCCAGCCCAGCAATGCCTTTTCCGAATTCAAAAGCCCATAACGCCACTGCCGCCGAAAACCCAAGCATGACAGCAGCCAGTACCCAGCGTACGGGCCACGGCATGGCGTTGCGCACCGCCATGCGGGGCGAGCTGATGGTCAGGCGACGGCGAAACAGGCGAAATTTCAAAACGGGGTTTGTGAAAAGTTGACGGAATTCGCATTGTGCACCAATAAAAAAGCCGCTGAGCGTTAGGCGCAGCGGCTTTTTTTGAGGGTTTCGCGAATTAACGCTTGCTGAACTGCTTGCGACGGCGCGCTGAGCGGAAGCCAACCTTTTTACGTTCGACTTCACGGGCATCACGTGTCACAAATCCAGCCTGACTGAGCGCTGGCTTCAAAGCTGCGTCGTAATCAATCAGGGCGCGGGTGATACCGTGGCGCACGGCACCTGCCTGACCAGACTCGCCGCCGCCGTGCACGTTGACCATGATGTCAAAGGTTTCAACGTGGTTGGTTAAAAACAGAGGTTGGCGGCAGATCATGATCGAGGTCTCACGGCCAAAGAACACCTGAATGTCTTTGTCGTTCACCGTGATTTTGCCAGTGCCTTTTTTGAGAAACACGCGGGCGACGCTGGATTTGCGACGGCCGGTGCCATTGTTCCATTCACCGATCATTTGGCGGCCTCCCGTTGGGCGTTGATGGAGATACCTGGAATTTCCAGAAGCTTGGGCTGCTGGGCGGTATGTGGGTGCTCTGCACCGCCGTACACTTTCAGTTTTTTGATCATGGCGTAACCCAGTGGGCCTTTGGGCAACATACCTTTGACGGCTTTTTCAAGCGCGCGGCCAGGGTGTTTTGCCTGCATATCACGGAAATTGGTCGCGGTAATGCCGCCCGGGTAGCCCGAGTGGCGGTAGTAAATTTTGTCAATCGCTTTGGCGCCAGTTACTTTGAGCTGGGCTGCGTTGATGATGACGATAAAGTCACCAGTGTCGACGTGAGGCGTGTAAATGGCCTTGTGTTTGCCGCGTAAACGGAGAGCAACTTCGCTGGCTACTCGTCCGAGGACCTT
>JBBAPP010000270.1:0-2897 GCA_040400775.1 Polaromonas sp.
AGGAAATATGCCCCAATCACTGCCTGCTAGCGTACATAGCGCCAACCAATTCGTGTCAACTTGCCTGCTTTTCAGGCAGCAAGCGGTCATATTCTTTTTTAAGCTCTGCATAGCACTCACAGGTGCGTTTCTCTAAGCCTGGCCTGTCGAGCACGCTGATTCGGCCGCGGCTGTAGCTGATCAGACCCGCATTTTGCAATTTGCAGGCACCTTCAGTCACGCCTTCACGGCGTACGCCCAGCATATTCGCGATCCGCTCTTGCGTCATGAGCAAATTTGAGCCCTCCAGCCGGTCCAGGCTGAGCAGCAACCAGCGGCACAGCTGCTGGTCCAGTGAATGGTGGCGGTTGCAAGCGGCAGTTTGCGACATTTGGGTAAACAGTGCCTGGGTGTAGCGCAGCAACAGGTGCTGCACTGAACCTCCCCGGTCAAACTCCTGTTTCATGGCTTTGGCTTGCAGGCGAAAGCCTTGGCCGGCGCTTCGCACCACCGCCCGGCTGGGCGTAGAGCCGCCCCCCATAAAGAGCGACACGCCCACCAGCCCTTCGTTGCCAACCACCGAAATTTCAGCCGATGCGCCGTTTTCCATCTCATAAAGCAATGACACGATAGACGTGGTGGGAAAGTACACATGGCTCAGTGTTTTGCCAGACTCATACAGAACATGGCCGAGTGGCATGTCAACATGCTCCAGCAAAGGCTGCCAGCACTGCCACTGGTCATCGGCAAGAGCGGCCAGCAAACGATTTTTTCTGGGGTTGGGCATGGTCACGTCCAGCGGTTTTAAGTCAGTCTGCGATGCCACGGTGAAAATCTCGCTGTTTGAGCTTGGCAACACTATCCAAGGCCAGTTTTGTGTCAGAAATAAAGTAATGTTTAATGTGATAACTTTATCTGTGCGCAAACGTACTTAAGCCCAGTCGAGCAGTTGTCTGACAGGTAAACGGCTAAAAACAGAAAGATTTTTGGTGCTGCGAAACATCAATTTTTTTGCGCTTTTTTGACGCAGGATAATCCGGGTATGAATCCCTTACTTGTCAAACTACAACCCTACCCGTTTGAGCGGCTGCGTGCGCTGCACGCGAGCGTCGCGCCCAATCCTGCTTTTAAACCTATCAGCCTGGGTATTGGCGAGCCCCGCCACGCAACGCCGCAGCTGATCAAAGATGCATTAACGGACAGCCTGGCAGGCTTGGCCAGCTACCCCGGGACGCTGGGTGCGCCTCAATTGCGGGAGACTATTCGAGCCTGGCTGCACCGACGTTATGACTTAAAGCTGGATGCCGCCACGCAAATACTGCCGGTCAATGGCTCGCGCGAGGCTTTGTTTGCCTTGACGCAGACGGTGATTGACCTGACTAAAGCTGGTGCGACGGTTGTCTGTCCCAACCCTTTTTATCAAATCTATGAAGGCGCGGCGCTGTTGGCGGGTGCTGATGTGTACTTTGTGCCGAGCGACGCCACGCGCAACTTTGCCATCGACTATTCAGCCGTGCCAGATGCCGTTTGGGCCAAAACGCAGCTGCTGTTTGTTTGCTCACCCGGCAACCCGGCTGGCGCGGTAATGGGCTTGGCTGAATGGAAGCTGGTGTTTGACTTGAGCGACCGTTATGGTTTCGTCGTGGCGTCCGACGAGTGCTACAGCGAGATTTACTTTAGAGACGAGCCGCCGCTGGGCGGACTGCAAGCCGCAGCGCTGCTTGGCAGGCATGACTTTAAAAACCTGATCGCCATGACCAGCTTGTCAAAACGCAGCAACGTCCCGGGTCTGCGCAGCGGTTTTGTGGCGGGCGATGCCGCACTGATTAAACCCTTTTTGCTGTACCGCACGTACCACGGCAGTGCCATGAGCCCCATCGTACAGTCGGCCAGTATTGCAGCTTGGGCCGACGAAGAGCATGTGGTGAAAAACCGCGCCCTCTACAAGGACAAATTTGCCCAGGTCACGCCGCTGCTGGCAGCGGTGATGGACGTAGCTTTGCCTGATGCGGGCTTTTATTTGTGGGCGGGCGTACCTGCTGCCTTCAATGGCGATGATGAAGCCTTTTCACGCGACGTGTTCGCTGCCTACAATGTGGTGGTTTTACCTGGCAGTTACTTGGCGCGTGATTTCAAGGCAAGCAACCCAGGCGCTGGCCGCGTTCGCATGGCACTGGTGGCGCAAACCGCTGAATGCGTTGAAGCCGCGCAAAGAATCGTTCAATTTATCCAATCTAAAAACTGAAAACTTTCATGACACAAGACAACACCCAACTTGAAGCCCTGATCAACGCCGCCTGGGAGGACCGAGCCAACCTGGCTGCCAAAGCAGCGCCGCAAGAGATTCGGGACGCAGTAGATAACACCATCACCCAGCTCAATAACGGCAGCATACGTGTTGCGACACGCCAGGGCGTTGGCCAGTGGACTGTCCACCAGTGGATTAAAAAAGCCGTGCTGTTGAGCTTCAAACTTAACGATAACGAACTGATGCGCGCTGGCGATCTGGGCTTTTTTGACAAGGTCAAAACCAAATTCAGCCACCTGAGCGACGCTGAAATGCGTGAAACCGGTATTCGCGTGGTGCCGCCCGCAGTGGCGCGGCGCGGCAGCTACATTGCCAAGGGTGCGATTTTGATGCCCAGTTACGTGAACATTGGCGCCTATGTCGATGAAGGTTCGATGGTCGACACCTGGGCTGCCGTTGGTTCATGCGCACAAATCGGTAAAAACGTACATTTGTCGGGCGGCGTAGGCATTGGCGGGGTGTTGGAGCCGATGCAGGCCAACCCCACCATTATTGAAGACAACTGCTTTATCGGTGCCCGTTCTGAAGTGGTTGAGGGCGTGATTGTGGAAGAAAACTCGGTTTTGTCGATGGGCGTGTACATCGGCCAGAGCACCCCGATTTATGACCG
>JBBAPP010000271.1:0-2885 GCA_040400775.1 Polaromonas sp.
TCCGCGTTGGTGCCCATGCCGACGTCGGCGGTGATGACGGCAATCTCGGCTTCAAAGTCAATGCCAAAATCCTCACTGGCTGCCACCACGTCGTCGCGCGGGCCGATGAAGTCGTCGCTGCCGCCTTGGTACATCAGCGGGTCGGTGTAAAAGGTTTCGGGCACGTCAGCATTGCGCGCCTTGCGCACCAGCTCAACGTGGTTGATGAAGGCCGAGCCATCAGCCCATTGGTAGGCGCGCGGCAGCGGCGCCATGCATTGGCTGGGCTCAAACGGAAAGGCGTGCCTGGCTTTGCCGTTATTCAGCGTTTCGTACAGGTCTTGCAATTGCGGCGATATGAAGTTCCAGTCGTCCAGCAGCTGCTGCATTTTGCTGGCGCTGCCAGTTGCATAATGCGCCGTTGAGAGGTCACGCGAGACCACGAGCAGTTGGCCATCGCGTGAGCCGTCTTTGTAGGTGGCGAGTTTCATGGGGTTCTTTCCGCTCAATTTAAAGTTACGATAAGTGAAATTGATTTACCTAAATGTAATTATAGATAAGCCATGAAAGCCAAAACCAAAACTAAAACCAATACTATTGCCTTGTTAGCGACGCCGGTCGATGCCGAGCCGCAACGCGCCGGGATCCAGTCGGTCGAGGTGGGTTTCAGTTTATTGGACGTGCTGAGCAACTCTGGCGGCGCGCTGATGCTGCGCGACTTGGCGGCCAAAGCGGACATGAGTGCTGCCAAGGCGCACCGATATTTGGTCAGCTTTCAGCGCCTGGGCTTGGTGGTGCAAGACGCTGGCACGACCCGTTACGACTTGGGCCCAGCAGCACTTAAGTTAGGGCTTGCTTCTCTTTCAAGGATTGATGCGGTTAAGCTGGCCAGAGCGCGTCTTAGCCTGTTGATGCCGCAAATTGGTCAAACGCTGGCGCTGGCCGTGTGGGGCAACCAAGGCCCGTGCATGGTGCATTGGGAGGAATCGCCGCAAGCGGTCACGGTCAATTTGCGCTTGGGCGATGTGATGCCGCTGCTGTCGTCGGCCACCGGGCTGTGCTTTGCGGCCTTCATGGGTGCGCGGCAAACTGCCGTCAATAGCCGGCTCAAGGGGCTGCTGAAAGACGAGCTGGCGCACGCGCAAAAGCTGGGGCGGCAAGATTTGCCCGCCAATATGGCGCAAGTGATGGCGCTGCTGGTTGAGGCACGTCAGCATGGCGTGGCCAGAGTCGTCAACACGCTGCTGCCAGGCGTGGGCGGCTTTTGCGCCCCGGTGTTTGATGCTGACGGCCACATGGTGCTGGGCATGGTGGCGCTGGGCTCGCTCAGCACCTTTGATGCCGATTGGCGCGGGGCCGTGGCCACACCGCTTAAAGCCGCAGCGCTGCAACTGTCAAGTGATTTGGGCTACATTGCGGCATGACAAGCCACGGTCACAAAATGGGTTCAGGTGGGCCCACAAAACTTGCTGCGACAACGGGCGCGCCGGGTTGGCGGCCATTGGCGGTGCTGGCGGTGCTGGTGGTAGCCGCACATGCACTGCTGCTGCAAGCTTCACCTGCGCACTTGGGCAACAGCCCGAATCCGGCCGGCAAAACATTTACCACGCGCAGCATTCAAGCAGTGCCTGCGCCAGTCGCTGAGGCGGCTGCAGCACCGGTCACAGCGTCAAAAGTAGCCAAAATTGCTCAAAATACCCTAAAAAAACCATCAAATCAGCCTCTACACCAACAAACACAAGCGCAAACAGCTCCTGAAACAATAGCAGATGCAAGCTTGCCCCCAGCCCCACCAGACCCACCAGCGCCACCACCCGCTCTGGAGCTGCCGGTTGAGAGCACTGCCGCCGGCACGGTGACTCAAACCGTCGCCACGCTGCCGGTCGAACCCAAAGCCACAGCCGTGACCGACATTCGTCTGCCGGGTTCTGTGCGCTTGCAGTACAAAGTGATTGGTTTGTCGAAAAACATGAACTACCATGCCAACGCTGAACTGGCTTGGAATACCGATGGCGAGAGCTACCAGGCGGTGATGAAGATCAGCGCCTTTTTGATTGGCTCACGCAGCATGACCAGTGTTGGCAAAGTCACTGCCAGCGGTTTGGCACCGACCCGTTTTGCTGACAAGTTCAGATCAGAGCTGGCGGCGCATTTTGAGGCCGACAAAGGCAAAATCATCTTCAGCGCCAACACGCCAGACGCGCCGTGGATAGACGGCGTACAAGACCGGGTCAGCGTGTTTTTGCAGCTCGGCGGCATGCTGGCAGCCCATCCTGCGGGCTACCCGCCTGGTAGCAACATCACCTTTTTAACTATTGGCCCGCGTGAAGCCGATAGCTGGACATTCGTTATTGACGGTGATGAAGCCCTGGACCTGATGGACACACCCATGACCGCCTTGAAGTTGACCCGCAAACCGCGTAAAGAATTTGACCAAAAAGTTGAAATCTGGTTTGCGCCGTCGCTGGGCTACCTGCCCGTACGCAGCCGTATCACGCAGCAAAACGGCGATTTTGTTGACCAGCAACTGACACAAATCAGCAAGCTTTTGTAAAGTCTTGCAACAAAACACCGGCTGGGTGGGAGGAATAACCCTGTCAGCCTTGAAGTTGGCACTATCGTTGCTAACTGAATGGCTAACGCATGCTTAGAATGCGAAAAGGACATATTTAAATGCAAATGCTTTACGACTCAGAGTCTTTTGTGGTGGTGCAAATTCACGCCAATGCACCTGAAGCGTCTGCGCCGCCAGCCAGCATCCCGCACATGGCTAGAAACGGCTTTGAGATTGTCGACAAACGCTCCGGCAAAGAGGTGTACCTGGATGGCTCCTGGGCCGAAATGTTTCAGCAGCGCCTGAGCGCCTGGCAACTTAAAACGCCCACCCAGCAAGAAATTGAAGACAC
>JBBAPP010000272.1:0-1153 GCA_040400775.1 Polaromonas sp.
ACAAACCATTCCGGTACCGCTGGCCCCCATAAATAAAACGAGTCTTCTGGCGCGTAGCTGCCGGACACCCAGTCGGGCTGGGCGGGCACAAAATCGATGTCAAACGAGTATTCGGCAAAGCTGCCCCATGGGTCTTTGGCGTAATAAAAATAGTTCGACCCCAGCACATGGCGGCCCACGCCCCAGCCGTCGTGATAACCCGCCGTACGCAGTTGCTCGCTGCCCCGGCCGACGTCGTCCAGGCTGCCCACATCCCAGCTGGTGTGATGCAGGCCAGCGGCTTCAGACTTGACAAACGCAAACAGGTGGTGGTCGCTGCCGTGCGGGGTGTGCATGAAGGCCACCAGGTCTACCGAGCGGTCTGACAAGCGCAGCCCCAGCACGGTTTCGCAAAATGTGACCATGCCCAACACATCCGGACTGAACAGCAGCACATGCGACAGCCAACGCGGCCGAACCTTGGAAACAGCAGAACGCGCTGGCGCGTTGGCCGTGCCGCGCGCCGGGCCGGGCAGCGGGTGCGCCGGACTTTTGACGCTGGGAGACACCTTGGGCGCCACCACCAGTTGCAGGGCCACGCCGTCGGGGCTTTTGAGCCAGATACCTGGGCGGGTGGCCAGCGGGTGCGCGTCGCAGCCTATGCCGAGTGCATCCACACGCTGTCTGAAGGCGGCTTCGTCTTCCGCAAAAATGCCAAAGGTGATGAAGGCCAGCGCCTTGGGCGCACCGTTGGCCACCACTTTCATCCAGCAGTGCGGGTGGCCGTATGTGTAAAGCTCAAGCTGCTGGTCATGCTGCCGCACGTCCATGCCAAAGGCGTTGTAAAAAGCCACCGCAGGCGCGATGTCAGGGATGGTAAACACTACTTGATCAACCGAATGCACCGCCAGCACATCGGCGCGGCGGGGGTTGCTGATGACGGGTGTCGTCTCTGGGTGGGTCATGTTTTGTCTCGCTTTTTTATTCATGCTCAAAAATACCGCTTGCCCTGCCATCCTAAACGGTTTGCGCCGCTTGGAACGGGCGCGCGCAGACCATGGCCAGCAACGCGGCGGGGTCTGCATCGGCTTCGCCGCGCCAGGCGACGTGGTGGTCAGGCCGTATCAGCACGCGGCTGGCGGCGTACAGCGTTTGCGCCTCGGCGCTGCTGATG
>JBBAPP010000272.1:1253-2843 GCA_040400775.1 Polaromonas sp.
CCGTATCAGCACGCGGCTGGCGGCGTACAGCGTTTGCGCCTCGGCGCTGCTGATGCGCAAGACGCTTAGCGGCATACCGATGGCTAGCGCCGCTTGCTGCCAATTTGAAGTGTCCGTCTGCGCTGTGCCGGCAAAGCACAGCAGCGTGTAGTCCAGCCCAAACAGGTCATAAATCGATTGACCCGCCAACCAGAAGTGCGGCGCGCGCGTACCGGGCCGGGCCGACGGGATATACACCGTCGGTTCGTCAGCATGCGGCGCACCGGCTTCGCGCGCGACGATCGGGCTGCCTTCGTAACGCAAGCCAAGTTGCAGACCTGGAATATTGAACTCGCTGCGCACATGATCGGACAGCGCGTTGGCCAGCGCCTGCCTGGCAGCATCAGCCGCCGGGTTGTCCTCGTCGAGGTTCACGGGCAGCTTGACCAGGCCTACGCTGTCGGCGCGGCCACGCGCAAATGCAGTGTTGCGTTCAGCAATTGGTTTGCGCTCGGCTTCGTAGCTGTCCAGCAGTTTTTGGTCAGCCCAGCCGTTGATGACGGCAGCCAGCTTCCAGCCTAGATTCACTGCGTCGTCGACACTGGTGTTGTAGCCCATACCGCCGGTCGGTGTGAACAGGTGCGCGGCATCGCCAGCAATAAAAGCGCGGCCTTTTGCAAAATGCTCAGCCACCAAGGTAAAGCCGGCTTGCCAGGGTGCTTTGGCAATCAGTTCAAAGTCAAACTCTGTACCCACAGCGGCAAACAAAGCAGCCCGGTAGTCGACCGTTTCAGGCGTTTGGCCAGCTTTTAGCTGCAGCGCAAACAAAAACTTGTCAACGCCGTCAATCGAAATCAGCATACCGCGTTGCACCGCGTTCATGGCCCAGTACATCCAGGCTTTCTTTTTGCCCAGCACCGCATACAGCGTGTCTGAGGTAAAGAACACCGATAACATTTGCCCGCCAAAAAAGTCGCGCGCCTCCTCGCTTTGGCCGCTGTAGCGGATGCCGCAGCTTTTGCGCACCAGGCTACGCGGGCCGTCACAGCCGACCACATATTTGGCTTGTAGCAAGAGCTGCGTGTCGGTTTTTTCACCCGCTGCGTTCACGCCGTGGGCATTGACGTTGATATCGTCAGCCCCCACCACCACCGATTGCGCGCGCCAGCCGCACATCAGGTCAATGCTGGGGTACTTTTTAGTTTGCTGGCGCAGCAGCGGCTCAATCAGCATTTGCTGCACCCGGTGCGGCAGTTCGGGCGTGGGCCACAGCTCTTCGCCGTAGTCACCAAAAGCGCTGCGGTCTATCGTCTGCTGGCGCGACGGAATGCTAAAACGCGTCAACTCGCGCCCGCTCAGGGTGGTGCAGTACACCACGTCTTGTGGATGGTCTGGTGCCAGGCCCAGTTGCCGTACTGCATGCGCAAAGCCCCGGCGCCGATAGTGCTCCATGGTGCGGGCCGATGTAGCGTTGGCTTTGGGAAAGTCAGGCGCGCCCAGGTCTTCTTCCAGCACCACGCAGGCCACTCCCCGGCAGCCCAGTTCAATCGCCAGCATCAGGCCCGCAGGGCCGCCGCCAACAATCGCCACGTCGGTTGTTTTGATCAATTC
>JBBAPP010000273.1:0-2842 GCA_040400775.1 Polaromonas sp.
GAATAAAAAGGACACCCACGTTAACTACGTTCATTACCCAAAGTTCAGGACCGGTTTTACACCCTCTCCCCCTGGGAGAGGGCAGGGGTGAGGGCTGGCCAAGTAGCACGGTCCGGCGTCATCCCCAGCAAGAAAAAAGGCCAGCGGCGGCTTGGTTTTACTGTTCTCGTTCAAGTCACGAGGCGACGGCAGGCGCAGAACGGGCGCGACCGGTCCGACTCGCGCTAAGGTGGCGTGATGATTTTTCAACGCCAAGGTGATCAATGACCACCGGCGGGCGATTGGGAAATTGCGCCACCAACTCCAGTTTGCCGCCCATGCTTTCCACATAGTGGCGCAGCGTGGAGAGCAACATGTCGCTGCGCTTCCGCTTGGCATGAATTGCCTGGCACCCCGAGCGACGCTTTCGACGGATGCCCGGCATTCAGGTTGACACCCAAGCCACATTTAGATACCATTTTGCTATCTAAATGTAAACTATGGAATCCGCCATGACCGATGCCACGCTCTTGATTAAAAAAATGCCCTCCGATTTGAAAGACTGGTTGGCGGCAGAGGCGCAGCGCAACCACCGCTCCATGAACAAGGAAACCATCCGCCTGCTGGAAGAAGCCCGCAGTCTGCGCGACAAGGCGGGCAAGCCCGCGCGAGATGCGCAGTCCATCGTGGGCATTTTGCAAGCCATGCACGCCCTGCCGGTGCTGGATGCGCGGCCGATGAACGAGGCGCTCTATGACGCCGCCGGCTTGCCCCAATGACGGCTGCGCAGGCCACGCTGCGGGCCACACTGGATGAGGCCATTGTCGATTCGTCGGCGCTGATGTGCATCTTGTTGGGCGAGCCAGCGGCAGCGCTGTTCATCACCGCACTGCAAAAGACCACCCGGCTGTACATCGGTGCGGCCACGCGGGCTGAGGTGTGGCTGGCAGCGTTCAACGCCAAAGGAGCGGCGGGTGCGCAGCAAGTCGAAGCCCTGCTGGCAGCGCTGCAAGTGGAAACAGTGGACTTCACGCAGGACTCATTGACGCATTTTGTGGTAGGGGCCGAGCGCCACCATCACAAGGTGGATGCCAAAGCGCGGCTGAACCTGGGCGACCTGTTTACCTACGCGCTGGCCAAGGAAACCGCGCTGCCGCTCTTCTATCAAGGCACTGACTTTGCCAACACAGCCATCGAAAATGCCATGGCGCTGCTCGGCTACGGCATGTCTGACAAAGGCGTTCCGCAGCCTATGAACGACCGCCAAGAGTGATAAAAAAGGGAGATTGCATGATCCTAGATTCCTCCATCGGGTGCGCAGCGATCTGACCCAAAAGGTGAGATGTCTCGAAGCCAAAAAAGTCAATGACCATAAGAACTTGTTGATAAAACCAAGCGGTCAACTGAGGGATTTAGGATGATCACCGACACCTCTGAAAAAGGGCTTGAAACCCTGATCTTGCGACACATGACCGGCACCGACGGGCTGTCGCCCGCTGTGTTCGCTTGCTTACCCGCACCTCACCCCAACCCTCTCCCAGAGGGCGAGGGGCCAAGAAAAAGCGGGCTGCATGCAGCGAACAATAAAAAGGACACCCATGTTTATTACCATGCTATGAAAACAGGAGCTGTATGCGCAACTATTTAATGGCCTGCAAGCTGATTTTGTATATAAACTGACATCATTTATTAGACCGTTCGCCCTGAGCCTGTCGAAGGGATTTGTTTTCGATAGCTAAAAGCTTCGACAAGCTCAGCCCGAACGGATCTAACGCCAACGGACAGTCGCGGATAAATACAGCGCTAACCGGGCTCAAAACCCTGGCCCCAGCGCAAGCGCTCAAAAATTCAAGCCGCAAGGCCGCCATCCCGCAGACTATGCGCGCTCTACACTAATTGATCCGGCCTTATGAGCTATGAACCGTTCGCCCTGAGCCCGCAGCTCCGATCATCCTGAGCTTGTCGATAGAAGGGTTTCGACAAAGCCTGTCCTGAGCACGTCGAAGGGCTCAACCCGAACGGGAATTGATACATCATCGGGCCGGAACAACAATGCCTATTTAAGAGCGTGCTGCATGGCGTCGTCCCAAACCCTCGGCAATAAATGCCAGTACCAAGGAATTGAGCGACACGCCCTCAGTTTTCGCCCTGGCTGTCAGCTGAAGGTGCATGGAGCGGGGGAGCCGTGCGAGGACTTTGCCTGATGCGGATGCAGGTGTGAAGTCTTGCGCATTGAACGCGGGGGCAGGGACTTTCTGCCCCATGTCCACCATGGCGCTGACCGTGGCAATAAAAGCCTCCCGGCCATCCGCAATGGCTTGCATCTCGGTTGCACCGTCTGCCATAACGCCGGGAATGTCGGGCATGGTGAACAAAAGTCCTCCACCGTCCGCCGCATCAATGGGGCTGACAACGTGACTGTAGGCCTCGAAGGGGTAGGTGGGTTTCACTTTGGAAATGGTCTTAATGGTCTTGATGGTCATGACTTACTCCTGAATCTGGTCGATCAGCGCCACAAAGCGCTTGATGTAAATGGCCTTAATCGGACGGTGCGCAGGTATGGACAATGGGTCATTGACCGAAGGATGCGAAAAAACATGGTGACTGCCCCCAGTGCTTCGCACCTCTAATCCGTGCTGCTTGGCTACTGTGAGCAGTTTTGCCATGCCCCAATCGTTCGGGTTCTGGCGCATTGCATTGAGTAGTTTTGTAGCCGTGTTCACGATTCAAATGATAGCGCCTGTAATATCATTTTACAAGTATTATTCTCGACCTTCTGACCGACCACAAGCCCAAGAAGCTGGGTCAGATCGAGCAGGCGGTAAGTCTAATTGACAAAATTTAATTGGAGTCTGACCCCAAT
>JBBAPP010000274.1:0-2829 GCA_040400775.1 Polaromonas sp.
GCAATGTATTGGTCAGGGCGCACGATGACCAGGCAGCCTTGTTGACGATGGATGCCGCGCATGGCGTAAACGTTCTGCTTGCTGTCGTCGAGGGCGCAAAAGGCTTTTTCATAGTCGCGCAGCCCGTAACGGCCTTTGGGCGGAAACAGCAGCCCAGGCAAAGCAGTCAGGGCAAGCGTGTGGTGGCTTTGCTGAAACACGGCGCGTACATCGAGGACAGCGTCTATATCTGCACCCGCGGGGGTGAAGCGCTTGATCGGCGATTCAGGCGACTCGCTGAGAAACTGGCACAGCTCGGCCATCGGTGAGCCTGGCGCACCCGCGTCGCCGTGACCCGCAAACGCCAGCAAGCGCCAGCGGCCATCCGCCAACAGCGCCTCGCCAAGTTGCATCTGTTTGCCATCGCCGATGCGGACAACCGCTGCGGAATGAAAGCGCTTGCCAATCTGCAGGCCTGTCGCCAACGCCTGATGGGTGCCCGACCCCGTCAGCAACGCTGGCTTGTAATGCGTGGCCGTGCCTGCTGTGTAGCGGCCGTGCTGCACAAAATACTTTTGCACTGCCGCCGTGTCGTTGCTGACGCGGTCACTCAGCATGGCGGCCCATTCGCGGTCAAAGTCGATGAGTTCTTTGGCCACGGCTTGCCGCTCTGCGGAATAGCTGTGCAGCAAGCTGGCCGGGCTGCGGCCCTGCAGCACGGCAGCCAGCTTCCAGCCGATATTGAAGGCATCCTGCATCGAGACATTCATGCCCTGACCGGCCTTGGGGCTGTGCGTGTGGCAGGCGTCGCCGGCGATGAAGATATGCGGTAGGCGGGTGGCTACTTCTTCAGCGTGCAGATCGTCGAACCGATCACACAAGCGTTGGCCAATTTCATACACCGACCACCACGGCACTTCTTTCACGTCAAACTTGTAAGGGTGAAAAATGCGCTGGGCTGCGGCAATCAATTGCGCCTGGGTGATGTTGCGCCCGGCGACGCGTTCGTTTTCGGCGAGTTTGTCCATCTCGACATAGACCCGCACCATGTAACCGCCTTCACGCGGAATGATCAGCAAGCTGCCTTCGGCGCTGGACTGGACCAGCGACTTGAAACGAATGTCGGGGAAGTCGGTGTTGACCAGCACGTCCATCACGCCCCAGGCGTGGTTGGCAGACTCGCCCTTGAGCGAGAGCCCCATAGACTGGCGGACACCACTGCGGGCGCCGTCGCAGCCGACGACGTATTTGGCGCGTATGGTTTCCAGCTCGCCCTTGTGACCGTCGTCCTGCCGCTCGAACTGTGCGCTAACCGGGTAATCCGCCATGCCATCAGGTGCTCGGGTCAGCCCCGCCAGTTTGCGCGCGTAATGCGGCACCAGGCGGGCAGCTGACTTTTCCATCTTTTCAAGATAAAAGTCATGTACCCGGGCCTGGTTCAAAATCACGTGCGGCATGTGCGACAGGCCTTCTTCCACATCCGGAACGCGGCCGCTGCGGGTGATGTGACGGGGGTCGCCGCCTTGGCTGTCGTCAGGCTTCCAAAAGGTCGTTTCATTGACCCAATAGGCTTCTTTAAGCACCTTTTCGGCAAAGCCAAAAGCCTCAAACATTTCCATCGTGCGGCAGGCAATGCCGTCGGCCTGGCCCAATTGCAGCGGGCCGGGCTTTTGCTCGACGACCACGGTGCGAATATCCGGGAAAGCCGCCAACTGCGCGGCCAGCGTCAAGCCTGCCGGGCCGCAGCCAACGATCAACACATCAGCCGCATCAGGCAAGCTGCCAGCCGCAACGTTGGTCGTGTCTGGCACAGCAGCGCCTAAAAGCCCAGGGTCACCCGCTCGAAATCCATTCAGGTGAAATTGCATGTTGTGTGTCTCCGTTTTGTCAATCCATACTGTCGCAGACCGACACTATTTCGTCAAAGCCAACTATTTAATAGTGTGTATATTATTTTGATATAGATGCGTACACTCGCCTGATGGCAAAGCTTGACCTGGACTGGCTCAGCGTTTTTGTTGAAGTCTACAAAACCCAAAGCGTCTCGCGCGCCGCGCAGGCGCTCGGCATGGAGCAAGCCAGCGCCAGCATTGTTTTAACCAAGCTGCGGCGGCATTTCAACGACCCGCTTTTTTGCCGCACCTCCAGCGGCATGGCGCCCACGCCGCGTGCACAGGCCATCTACCCTGATGTGCTGGAGGCACTTGACAGGCTTGACAAAGCGCGTGGGGGCATCCAGGCTTTCTTGCCCGAGCAGGCGACGCGCGAATTCCGCATCTGCATGACCGACATCAGCGAAATTGTGCTGCTGCCAAGACTCATCAACCACCTTCAGGCAAGCGCACCCAGCCTGGTCATAGAGGCCGAGAAAACCAGCCCTGACAGCCGCCGCAGACTGGAATCCGGCGACATTGATCTGGCCGTCGGGTTCATGCCCGACCTGGAGGCAGGCTTTTACCAGCAGGCCCTGTTTGCGCAAGACTTTGTTTGCCTGGCCGCCAGCAAGCACCCGCGGATTGGCGCAAAACTCAGCCGTAAAGCGTTCTCGAACGAGGGACACATTTTGGTGCTGACGACAGGCACAGGCCACTCGGTGGTCGACAAGGTGCTGGCCAAAAACAAGCTGCAGCGCCGCGTCGTGTTGCGCGTGCCCAGCTTTCTGGGGGTGGCCCGCATCGTGGCCCAAACCGAACTTTTAGCCATCGTGCCACGCCAACTGGGTCAGGCGCTGGCAGAGCAGGAGCGCGTCAAGGTGCTGGAGCCGCCCCTGCCGCTGCCAAGCTACAAGGTCAAACAGCATTGGCACCAGCGTTTTAACCTGGACGCCGGCAACATCTGGCTGCGCAAAAC
>JBBAPP010000275.1:0-1151 GCA_040400775.1 Polaromonas sp.
ACGGCAACCTTATAGTAGAGAGATTGCCAAAGCCAACAAGAAAGCCCCACCATGCACATCTGGACGCGACCCATCTCGGTTGAACTGCTGACTAAAAATAACGTTAACAGCGCAGTCTCTCACTTGGGCATAGAATTTTTAGAGGTCGGCGAGAACTTTATTTGTGCCCGCGTGCCGGTCGACCAGCGCACCATCCAGCCCTATGGTTTTTTACACGGCGGCGTGTCGGTGGTGCTGGCCGAAACCCTGGGCTCCTGCGGCGCCGCCTACAGTGTGCCCATAGGCTACCGCGTGGTCGGCCTGGACATCAATGCCAACCATCTCAAAAGCGCCACCAGCGGCTGGGTCACGGGTATCACCCGGCCCATACACATTGGCCGCACCACCCACGTTTGGGCGATTGAGCTGACCAACGATGTGGGCGAGCTGACCTGCGTGTCACGCATCACGATGGCTGTTTTAGCGCCAAAATAGGGTTCCAAAATCGCCAAAAACAAGCTTTTTAGTTGTCTTTTGGGTCTGTAGACTAATGGATTCGGGCGCTAGTAGCTATTTATTTAATAGCGTAGCTTATAGCTTGGCACCTTCGCGGGCCATGCGCTCGCTTTTCCAATAGACGTCGTCGCCGCCGTTCATCCGGTTAAGCACCCGCGACAGCACAAATAGCAAATCGCTCAAGCGGTTCAGGTATTGGCGTGGCGCGTCTTTCAGTGCTTCAGCAGAACCAAGCGCCACCACCGCACGTTCAGCACGGCGCGCCACCGTGCGGCAGACATGCGCGAGGGATGCCGCACGCGAGCCAGCGGGCAAAATAAATTCAGCCAGCCGCGGTAAGCTGGCGTTGTGCTCCTCCAGCGCCGCATCCAGCTGCGCCACCGCTTCGGGTTTGAGTAATTCAAAACCAGGGATTGACAGCTCGCCGCCCAGATTAAACAACTGATGCTGTACCTCGACCAACAGCGTGCGTACGCCGTCGGGCATGGCCTCGCACAGCAGCACGCCGATGTTTGAGTTGAGCTCGTCGACATCGCCCATGGCATGCACGCGCAGGCTGTCTTTGCTGACGCGCGTGTTGTCGCCCAGACCGGTGGTGCCGTTGTCACCTGTGCGGGTGGCGATTTGTGTGAGTCGATTGGACATGATTTGACGTG
>JBBAPP010000275.1:1251-2821 GCA_040400775.1 Polaromonas sp.
TCTGGAGACACCTGATGAATGCACCCCTACCCGTCCACCTGCTCCCCGAAATCGCCCAGCGCGAAACGCCAGCGGTTTTCATTGATGCACTGAAAGCACGCTTTTCTGAGCGTTGCTCGACCGCCCTCATCGTGCGTGAGCAGCACGGCCGTGACGAGTCGTCTTTCGCCGCGCCGCCGCCGTCGGCCGTGGTGTTTGCCGAGAGCACACAAGACGTGTCGGATGCGGTCAAACTGGCCAGCCAATTTAACGTGCCAGTGATTCCATTCGGCGTGGGTACCTCGCTTGAAGGGCATTTGCTGGCAGTTCAAGGCGGTATCAGCATTGACGTGAGCCGCATGAACAAGGTGCTGCACATCCATGCTGAAGACTTGACGGTGACGGTGCAACCTGGCGTGACGCGCAAGCAACTCAATGAAGAAGTCAAAAGCACCGGGCTATTTTTCCCCATCGACCCAGGCGCTGACGCCACGCTGGGCGGCATGAGCGCTACCCGCGCCAGCGGTACCAACGCTGTGCGCTACGGCACCATGCGCGAAAACGTGCTGGCGCTTGAAGTGGTGACCGCCAGCGGAGAAATCATCCGAACCGGCACGCGCGCCAAAAAATCCTCCGCCGGCTATGACCTGACGCGCCTGATGGTCGGCAGTGAAGGCACGCTGGGCGTGATCACCGAAGTCACCGTCAAGCTCTACCCACTGCCCGAAGCCATCAGTGCGGCTGTCTGCTCGTTCCCAAACATTGAAGCAGCCGTGCTCACCACGATTGAAGTGATTCAAATGGGCATCCCGATTGCGCGGGTCGAACTGCTTGACCACAACACGGTGCGTATGGTCAACGCGCATTCAAAACTCAACTTGCCTGAAGAGCCCATGTTGCTGATGGAGTTTCATGGCTCGCCGTCCAGCGTGAAGGAACAAGCCGAACTGGTGCAAGAGCTGAGCCAGGGCCACGGTGGTGGCTCGTTTGAGTGGGCCAGCACGCCCGAAGAGCGGACCCGGCTGTGGGCAGCGCGGCACAACGCCTACTTTGCCGCTATTCAGTCACGCCCCGGCTGCCGGGCGATTTCAACCGACACCTGCGTGCCAATTTCACGCCTGGCAGACTGCCTGCTGGACTCCATAGCAGAAGTCGATGCCACCGACATCCCCTACTTTTTGGTCGGCCATGTGGGTGACGGCAACTTTCACTTCGGCTACCTGATTGACCCGAACATCCCAGAAGAACGCCGCATTGCAGAAGCGCTGAACCACAAGCTGGTCAGCCGCGCGCTGGCGCTTGAGGGCACCTGCACCGGCGAGCACGGTGTAGGTCTGCACAAGATGGACTTCCTTGTGACCGAGGCGGGTGACGGGGCGGTCGACATGATGCGCACCATCAAGCGTGCGCTCGACCCCAAAAACATCATGAATCCAGGAAAGATTTTTTCTCTTTGATCTGCTGTTTGAAGCGGGAAGGCCACGCATGAAGACTCTGGCCGTCGGCTGCGGTGCGGGCTTTTCTGGCGACCGCGTGGACGCTGCTGCGCCGGTGGTGCGCACGCTGATCGAGCGCGGTGGCCCGGCGGCGC
>JBBAPP010000276.1:0-2804 GCA_040400775.1 Polaromonas sp.
TTTACGCTGGCTTTCTCGGCGGTCTTGGCAGCAGGTGTCTTGGAACTCAGTTTTTGCACGCTGTTGTTCAGCGCATCAATGCGGGCTGTCAGCGCTTCAACATCTTTGGCTGATGGCACGCCCAGCTTGTGCAGGGCTTTGGCTACGCGGTCTTCAAAAATATTTTCCAGCTTGTCCCATTGCTGGCCAGCTTTTGACTGGATGTCGCCCGCCATGTTGGCCATTTTGTGGGTGGCTTCAGAGATTTTTTCTTCAGCTGCCGCTTGCGTTTTACGCTGGATGGTCAAGCCCTCCTGCATCAGCGATTCAAACACCTTGCCGCCACCTTCTTGTGCCTTGGCAAATGCGCCCAAGCCTGCGAGCCAGATTTGTTGGGCTGATTCTTTGACAGCGCCAGCCAGGTCTGGCCCTGATGGTTTGTCAGAAATCATTTTTTGCAGTTTTTTGACCATGGGGTACTCCTTAGGTTTCGAATCATTGTTCACCCCTTAATGTAAATCCACCGCTGCTGGTACGGTAGGCACTGCTATCTAGAAACTAGGGCGTCCTGCCTATTGCGCCTGTGTGGGTGGTATAGCGCGGGTTTTCGCTGCATAGTAAACCGCTGGATTCAGGCCATGATCAGCCTTTAAGCCGCTGGCAGCAAACAACAACAGGAAGTACAACATGCATTATTTCGTCACCGGGGCCACAGGCTTCATCGGTAAACGGCTGGTTAAAAAACTGCTGCAACGCAAGGGCAGTACGGTGTACTTTCTGATTCGTAAAGAAAGCGCCGGCAAAGCCGCTGCGCTGCGTGACTATTGGGGCGTGGGCGCTGCCCGCGCGGTGGCTGTGCATGGTGACTTGACGGGTAAAAAACTCGGCGTGAGTGCCGACGACATCAAAAAACTCAAAGGCCAGGTGACGCATTTCTACCACTTGGCCGCGGTCTATGACCTGGGCGCTGATGAGGACAGCCAAATTGCCGTCAATATCGACGGTACGCGCAACACCGTCGAGTTTGCCAAGGCGATTGATGCCGGGCACTTTCACCATGTGTCGTCGATTGCTGCTGCTGGCTTGTATGAAGGCGTGTTCCGCGAAGACATGTTTGAAGAGGCTGAAAACTACCAGCATCCGTACTTCAGAACCAAGCACGAGAGCGAAAAAATCGTCCGCAAAGAATGCAAAGTGCCGTGGACAGTGTTTCGCCCCGCGATGGTGGTGGGTGACAGCACCACCGGCGAGATGGACAAGATTGACGGGCCGTATTACTTCTTCAAACTGATTCAGCGCATGCGCCAGTTGTTGCCGCCATGGATGCCGTCGGTGGGCCTGGAAGGCGGGCGCGTCAACATCGTGCCAGTTGACTTTGTGGTGGATGCGCTGGACCACATCAGCCACCAGGCCAATGTGGCTAAAAAATGCTATCACCTGGTAGACCCGGTGGGCTACCGCGTCGGCGATGTGCTGGACATTTTCAGCCAGGCGGCACACGCGCCAAAAATGAACTTGTTCATCAATGCGGCGCTGCTGGGTTTCATCCCGAAAAGTGTCAAAAAGGGCTTGATGGCGCTGGCGCCAGTGCGCCGCATTCGCTCTGCCGTCATGAAGGACCTGGGCGTGCCCGAGGACATGATGACCTTCATCAACTACCCGACGCGCTTTGACAGCCGCGACATGACGGCAGCCCTCAAAGGCTCCAATATTGCCTGCCCCAATTTAAAAGACTATGCCTGGCGGTTGTGGGACTACTGGGAGCGTCACCTGGACCCAGCGCTGCACATTGACCGATCACTCAAAGGCACTGTGGGCGGCAAAGTAGTGCTGGTCACGGGCGGTTCGTCCGGCATTGGACTGTCGGCATCCTGCAAGTTTGCCGCGGCGGGCGCCATCACCATCATTTGCGGTCGGGGTGAAGACAAGCTGGCCGAGGCCAAAAAAGAAATCATGGCTTACGCCAAGTCTTCGGGCACAGATGCCACGGTGTTTACCTATTCGGTAGACATTGCCGATGCAGTCAGCTGTGCTGAGTTTGTCAAAAAACTTGAAGAAGTCCACGGCGGCGTTGACTTTTTGATCAACAACGCAGGCCGCTCTATCCGCCGCGCGATTGAGGCCAGCTACGACCGCTTTCATGACTATGAGCGTACCATGCAGCTGAATTACTTTGGCTCGCTGCGCGTAACGATGGGGCTATTGCCCGGCATGGTGGCCAAGCGCAAAGGCCATGTGGTGAATTTGAGCTCCATCAGCGTACTGGTCAATGCGCCGCGCTTTTCAGCCTACGTGGCATCCAAGGCGGCGTTGGATGCCTGGACAGCCTGCGCTGCCAGCGAGTTTCAAGACCAGGGCATCACATTCACCACCGTCAACATGCCGCTGGTACGCACGCCCATGACAGCGCCAACCAAGATTTACGACAACATGCCGCTACTGGACCCAGACGTTGCTGCCGACATGGTGGTGCAGTCGTGCATCAACAAGCCAACCCGTGTGGCAACCCGCCTGGGGACCACAGTGGCCCTGCTGCACGCGGTGGCACCGCGCGTTACGCAGATCATGATGAATACCACCTTCAGAATGTTCCCCGACAGCTCGGCTGCCAAAGGCGTGAAGGGCGACAAGACCGCCAAACCAGGTCTGTCAGCTGAAGCAGCAGCGATGGCCGAGATGATGCGCGGCATTCATTTCTAAGCCGTTTAGCATGGGATAATTTTCAGGCAGCCGATTGGTGCTGACTACAAGGACTCTCATGCTGTTGGTAACTGGTGGCGCTGGTTTTATTGGCTCGAACTTTGTATTGGACTGGCTGGCACAGT
>JBBAPP010000277.1:0-2753 GCA_040400775.1 Polaromonas sp.
TCCCCCCACGCTACCAAAGTCATGCTGCTCGGCTCCGGCGAGCTGGGCAAAGAGGTATTGATTGCGCTGCAGCGCCTGGGGGTAGAGACCATCGCGGTTGACCGCTACGACAATGCGCCCGGCCAGCAGGTAGCGCACCACGCCCGCACCATCACCATGAGCGACCCCGCGCAGCTCAAGGCATTGATTGAAAAAGAAAAGCCGCACCTTGTGGTACCTGAAATTGAAGCCATAGCCACCGCCATGCTGGAAGAGCTGGAAGCCGCTGGCAGCGCCCGTGTCATCCCCACAGCGCGCGCCGCGCGTCTGACGATGGACCGCGAGGGCATTCGCCGCCTGGCCGCTGAAACCCTGGGCTTGCCGACCAGCCCGTATGTGTTTTGTGACTCGCTGGCCGAGCTGCAAGCCGCCATTGACGGCCGGTCGGACGGCGTTACTGCTCACGGCAAGATTGGCTACCCCTGCATTGTCAAGCCGGTGATGAGTTCATCCGGCAAAGGCCAAAGCAAAATCGCCGGGCCAGCGGACGTCAAAACTGCCTGGGACTACGCCATGGCCGGTGGCCGGGTTAGCCACGGCCGCGTGATTGTTGAAGGCTTCATTGACTTTGACTACGAGATCACCCAGCTCACCGTGCGTGCGCTGGGTGCTGACGGCCAAGTTGAAACCCACTTCTGCGAACCCATTGGTCACATCCAGGTCAGTGGCGACTATGTAGAAAGCTGGCAGCCGCACCCCATGCGCGATGCAGCGCTAAAAAGAAGCCGCGAGATAGCCAAAGCCGTGACAGACAACCTGGGTGGTCAGGGCGTTTTTGGAGTTGAGCTGTTCGTCAAAGGCGACGACGTCTGGTTCAGCGAAGTCAGCCCCCGCCCGCACGACACCGGCATGGTCACCATGTGCACCCAAGTACAAACCCAGTTTGAACTGCACGCCCGAGCCATCCTTGGCTTACCCGTCAACACCGCACTGCGCACACCCGGCGCCAGCGCCGTCATCTACGGCGGGGTCGACGCCAAAGGCATCGTGTTTGACGGCGTGGCCGACGCACTGCGCGTGCCCAACACCGACATTCGCCTGTTCGGCAAACCAGAAAGTTTTACCAAACGCCGCATGGGCGTGGCCCTGGCGTTTGATGCAGATGTGGAGGTGGCGCGGGTAAATGCGAAGAAGGCGGCGGCGATGGTGAAGCCGCGTGCGGCATGATCGCCTACTTTTCGTGCGGGGTGCCCCACATGGGGTTTGGCGACTTTAGAAATGGGCGAACGACCGGTTTGAAGCCAGAAGCGGACCTTGGCAAGTGACCGTTATCAGGTATTCGTAAAATAAAAGTTGGGTGCACCTCAAAATGTCCCGTTGAGAATCTTGAGTGCGTCTGAGCTACAAAGGGCGCATGCCGCGCTTTGACCTTTTTGTCTTTTAGCCCACTCTCACCACGCTCATCATGCCGCCCGCATGGTGCTCCAGGATATGGCAGTGGAACATCCAGTTGCCGGGGTTGTCGGCCACAAACGCAATTTCGATTTCTTCTCGCGGGTACATCAGGACAGTGTCCCGCCATTCTTGGTGCGGTGTAGCGAACCCGTTGCGGCGTATAACCCGAAACGTGTGCCCGTGCAGATGGATGGGATGGTGCCACGCCGTGTCGTTACGCATCCGCAAGACATAGCTCTGGCCCAGAGCCAAGCTGAGCATGGGTTCCATGTGGTGATGTGCGTCGGAAACGTGGCCGTTGATAGCCCAGGCCTTTCCGCGCCGAAGCAGACCACGCATGTCGGTCTGCTTTCCATCCAGCAAGGCCTGGTGAAGGTTTCCCATCATCCCGCCACCAAAAACAATCTCATGGGTCTTTGCGCTCTTCAAGTCAGGCTCTTTCACCGGGTTTGCCGCCAAAGGCTCCAGTGGCGCCAAGCGATCGGTAATGCGCGGCGCCGCGTCGTACGCGAGGTCCATCAACACGTACTGCTCGCGAGGGGAGAAGAGTTCCTGAACCGGGTATCGCTCACCAGGAGCTCCTACCGCATCGATCACCACATCGCAACGCATCCCCGGCGCCAGAACGATCCGCCCACCGTCAGGCTCATGAAGCGGGACCGGGTGGCCGTCTAAAGCGATGATCACCGGCCGGTGCCCTTGGAACCGCAGCGCAAAGATGCGTGCGTTGGCAGCATTCACCAGCCGCAGACGAAGCTTTTCCCCGGCCCTGATTGGAAATTGGTCGTTCACGGATCCATTGACTGTCACCACGTTCCCGATACGCCCCGCATGCGACATATCGTGGGCGTTTCCGAACGACTCACTGACCTGCCCGTTCGCCGTGATGCGCCAGTCGTCAAGCACCCAGGTCACGTCACGGTGAACCGCAGGGGGCTCCCGTTCCTGCACGATCAAGGTTCCGTGCAGACCCCGGTCTATCTGCTCCGAGCTCTGAAAGTGCGAGTGATACCAATACGTGCCGGCATCGATAGCGTCGAATTCGTAGATGAAACGCTGTCCAGGCGCGATCGGGAGCTGCGTCAAATGTGGAACACCGTCCATTGCGTTAGGCAATCTCACGCCGTGCCAGTGCACGGTGGTGGGTACGGCTAGCTGGTTCGTCACTTGCACCCGAACGCGCTCGCCTTGACGCACGCGCAACTGGGGGCCCGGTACGTTCCCGCCGTACGTCCACGCTGTGATCGAAGGTTTGCCTGTGTCCGTCAACGCCTGACCAGCCATCGCTACCAGTTCGAACTCCCGAGCAGGGTAGTTTT
>JBBAPP010000278.1:0-2727 GCA_040400775.1 Polaromonas sp.
AAAGTGGCATAACGTGGATCAGACGGTGGCTAATTTGGCTGGAGCGCTGGATCGGCTTGGGTTGAAAGTGCCAACTGTTGAGGCTATACCTGCTTGATCGCGCGATCAGCAAATATTCCCCGCTACGGACGCTGGTATTGCTCGATTTCGTGTTGACCAGTTTGACTGAACAACTTTTTTGGTTGCAGATAGTTTTCTGAATATGAAGTTTTATATCTGCTACGGTGATTCAGAATTATCGCAAGGCATGCAGGCTGAAATAAGAGCGAAATTTATTTCCAATAGGTTAAATTCGCGATGAAAAGTAGATCCAGAAATGGTTGACCGCACTTGGTAAAATTGCATCAAACTTAATTAAAACCGCATCGATTGCGATGCATTCTCAAATAGTCGGGTGAGGGTTTAATGGGTGGGGAGCGAAATTTATACGTACAGTTGTCAAACCAGCTATTTATGCATTCACCGGGTTTGTTTATTAGATCGTTCGCCCTGAGCCTGTCGATGGGATTTTTACGATAACAAAAGCTTCGACAAGCTCAGCCCGAACGTATCTAACGTCAATGGACAATCTCGGTTCACTTTTAATTTGAGGGCTGCGAATCACGCTGCAATCATCGTTTAAAGAGAAGAGTCCATTTTCAAATAGTCGGTCGTGAAAGTAGTAAAAACAGATCGTGTTTGTTAGTAGGCCGCGTGTTTCTATGTTGACTGCTCACCTGTTGATGGGGCTAGCGCCGCCTTAACGGCGACTTTCCAAATGACACCCATTTTGATACCCATATTTATTGATTCTCTAAATTAGATCCTCCGAAATCATTATCCGATTTCCGATTTTTTGCATAACCAATAACCCCGACTTTGACGACGAATTAATCGCCGGTTTGCGCATTATTCCAATTGGTGCGTCGAGCGGGTAGTTGGCGCAAGTGCAAAATCAGGCCGTTGTCCAAAACCACCTAGAATTGACGTTTACGTAAACGTCAATCAGGCGTTTCAAACCAATTCAGCCGATGGGCTTCTTCAAAAGAAAGACCTGGATGTCAGTTCTGGAGACAAAACTCAACGCCCGTACGGCCGACTTCTCTGCCAACGCAGCGGCCATGCGTGTGCTGGTAGATGACCTGGCCGAAAAAGTAGCCAAGTCAGCCGCTGGTGGTGGCGATGCGGCGCGTGCCAAGCACGTTGCGCGCGGCAAGCTGCTGCCGCGTGAGCGGGTGCAAATGCTGCTTGACCCAGGTACGCCGTTTCTTGAGCTGTCGCCGTTAGCCGGTTACGCCATGTACCCCGACCGCGACGGCACCGACAGCGCACCCTGCGCAGGCGTGATTACCGGCATTGGCCGCATCAGCGGCATTGACTGTCTGGTGGTCTGCAATGACGCAACGGTCAAAGGCGGCACCTACTACCCCATGACGGTTAAAAAACACCTGCGCGCGCAAGAGATCGCGCAACAAAACAACCTGCCTTGCGTCTACCTGGTCGATTCAGGCGGTGCCAACCTGCCGAATCAGGACGACGTTTTTCCTGACCGCGACCACTTCGGGCGTATCTTTTACAACCAGGCGCAAATGAGCTCGCTGGGCATTGGGCAAATCGCGGTGGTGATGGGGAGCTGCACCGCAGGCGGTGCCTACATGCCCGCCATGAGCGACGAGACCATCATTGTGAAAAACCAGGGCACGATTTTTCTGGGTGGCCCACCGCTGGTCAAGGCGGCGATTGGTGAAATCGTCTCGGCTGAAGACCTGGGCGGTGGTGATGTGCACACCCGGCTTTCTGGCGTGGCGGACCACCTGGCGCAAAACGATGCGCATGCATTGGCGCTGGCGCGCCAGGCGGTTGCCAGCCTGAACCGCAAAAAAAACATCCAGCAAGCGCTGCGCCCGCCCGCGCCGCCGCTGCACAGCCCTGAAGAGTTGTATGGCGTGATTCCTGTCGACACCCGCAAGCCCTATGACGTGCATGAAATCATCACCCGCATTGTCGATGGCAGCGAGTTTCATGCGTTCAAGGCGCGCTACGCCACCACGCTGGTTTGCGGGTTTGCGCATATTGAAGGCATGCCGATCGGCATTATTGCCAACAATGGGGTGTTGTTTTCTGAAAGCGCACAAAAGGGCGCGCACTTTATTGAGCTGTGCTGCCAGCGCAAAATCCCGCTGCTGTTTTTACAAAACATCACCGGCTTTATGGTGGGCCGCAAATACGAAAGCGAAGGCATTGCCCGCCATGGTGCCAAGCTGGTCACCGCCGTAGCCACGGCCAGCGTGCCCAAGTTCACCGTCATCATTGGCGGCAGCTACGGCGCAGGCAACTACGGTATGTGTGGCCGCGCCTATTCACCCCGCTTTTTATGGATGTGGCCCAACGCCCGCATTTGCGTCATGGGCGGCGAGCAGGCCGCCAGCGTGCTGGCGATCGTCAAACGTGACGGTATTGAAGGCAGGGGCGGCAGCTGGAGCGCTGAAGAAGAGGCCGCCTTCAAGCAGCCCGTGCTGGACCAGTTTGCCCACCAGTCACACCCCTACTATTCAAGCGCCCGCATCTGGGACGACGGCGTGATTGACCCGGCTGATACGCGCCGGGTGCTGGCACTGGGGCTTTCTGCCGCGCTGAATCAACCGATAGGTGAGCCGAAGTTTGGTGTTTTTAGAATGTGATGAACCATGAACAACATCTACAGTACCGCCGAACACGAACTGCTGCGTGAGCAGGTCAAGCGCTTTA
>JBBAPP010000279.1:0-2711 GCA_040400775.1 Polaromonas sp.
CTCTCGAATCGCGAAGTCCTGACCAACGCGAAGCCGCTCTGCTGGCTGCTTTGCCTGGCCTGGTAGCGCATGCACAAAAAGCCGCACCAGCTTTCAGCAAGCTGCTGGCAGGCGTTGAAGCCGCAGCTATTACCAGCCGCGCGGCACTGGCCAAGTTGCCCGTTACGCGCAAGAGCGACTTGCATGAATTGCAAAAAGCCAGTCGCCCAAACGATGTGTTTGGTGGGTTTAGCGCCTTGCTGCGCGGCCCCCATATGCCGCGATTGTTTGCATCGCCCGGGCCGATTTATGAACCCGAGGGGACCGCCAAAGACTATTGGCGTTCCGGCAGGGCCATGTACGCAGCAGGCTTTAGAGCTGGCGACTTGGCGCATAACGCGTTCAGCTACCACATGACACCCGGCGCTTTCATCATGGAGTCGGGTTTGCATGCGGTGGGCTGTACCGTGTTCCCAGCCGGGGTGGGGCAAACCGAACAGCAGCTGCAAGCGATTGCCGAATTGCGGCCCGATGGCTATGCAGGCACGCCAAGTTTTTTGCGAATTTTGGTTGAAAAGGCCGAGGAAACCGGTAGCGACATCAGCAGCATGAAAAAAGGCCTGGTTGGCGGAGAAGCCTTTCCGCCTAGCCTACGTGACTGGTTTACAGCGCGCGGCATGGCTATTTACCAAAGCTACGCCACTGCAGATTTGGGCTTGATCGCCTATGAAACCAAAGCCCGCGAAGGCTTGGTGATTGACGAAGGCGTGGTGGTTGAAATTGTGCGGCCCGGCACCGGCGACCCGGTGGCGGATGGTGAAGTCGGTGAGCTGGTGGTGACCACGTTAAACCCTGACTACCCGCTGATCCGTTTTGGCACGGGCGACTTGTCTGCCCTGTTGCCCGGCCACTGCCCGACCGGCCGAACCAACACCCGCATCAAGGGCTGGATGGGGCGCGCTGACCAGACCGTCAAGATTCGCGGTATGTTTGTGCACCCCGGTCAGGTGGCGACAATTGCCCGGCGCTTCCCAGAAGTGTTGAAAGCACGCTTGGTGGTGAGCGGTGAAATGGCCAACGACAGCCTGCACTTTCAGGTCGAAGCAGCGTCTGGTCACGCAGGTTTGGATCAAAAAATCAGTGACGCCATCCGCGACGTGACGAAACTGCGCGGCACGGTGGAGCTGGTGGCGCCCGGCAGCTTGCCCAACGATGGCAAGGTGATTGAAGACGCTCGCAGCTACAAATAAACCGAGATTGTGCATTGGCGTTAGATCCGTTCGGGCTGAGCGTGTCGAAGCTTTTAGCTATCGTGAAAATCCCTTCGCCAGGCTGAAGGCGAACGGGAATTGATACATCATCCGGCCGGATCAATATGCAAGCAGCCCTTCGACCAAGCTCAGGGCGAACGGCCTCAAATAAACCTTACGCGGGCACTTACGTAGTTGCCTCGCTGTGCATTGGCCAAGAAAAACCTTAAACTAGATATTCTTTTTTTGGAGACGGATATGAAGCACCTCAGACAGTTAGTCGTTTTGGCAGCCGTTGCCGCCGGCGTACTTGCCACCACCCACGCCAGTGCACAAGCCTTTCCAGGCACCAAGCCGGTCACTTTTGTGGTGCCTTTTGCAGCCGGCGGGCCAACCGACCGGGTAGCACGCGACCTGGCAGAAGCGATGCGCAAAAGTATGGGCGGCGGAGCCAATTTTGTGGTCGAAAACGTCAACGGCGCTGGCGGCACGATTGGCGCAAGCAAAGTCGCCAAGGCCTCGCCTGATGGCTATACGCTGTTGCTGTTTCATATCGGCATGGCTGCCACGCCTGCCCTGTATCGCAAGCTGTCGTACAAACCACTGGAAGACTTTGAATACCTGGGCATGATCAATGAAGTGCCTATGACACTGATCGGCAAGCCGCAGTTGCCGGCCAACACTTACCGCGATTTTGAAAACTACATTCGTGCCAACGCCGGCAAGCTGAACATTGCGCATGCGGGTTTGGGTTCAGCGTCGCATCTGTGCGGCTTGATGTGGCAGGCAGCCATCAAATCCCAAGAGGCCATGACCACCATCCCCTTCAGTGGCACTGCACCGGCGATGAACGCCTTGGTAGGCGGCCAGGTTGATTTGATGTGCGACCAAACCACCAACACGGTGGGGCAGATTGAAGCTGGCCGCGTCAAAGCCTTTGCCGTGACGACGGCCAAGCCTTTGTCTAGCAATAAGCTGCTCAAAGACTACCCGACCCTGCAAGAGATGGGTCTCAAAGGCTTTGACCTGACCATCTGGCACGGTTTGTACGCACCCAAGGGCACCCCGCCTGCGGTGTTGACAGCGCTCAATGAAGGCATGAAAAAAGCCTTGAAAGATCCCGACTTCATCAAAAAGCAGGAAGGTCTGGGCGCAGTTGTTGTAACGGACAAACGGGTTGAGCCCGCTGCGCACAAAGCCTTTGTGGCAAGCGAAATTGCCAAAATCAAGGTGGTGGTGGACGCAGCCAAGCAGTACGCAGACTGATTCAGCTGTCACATCAAGAAGCCGCCAGGCAGCAAGGCCGGGCGGCTTTTTTGTGGCTTTAACAAGCGCACTTGTGGGGTTGTCCCGCTGTCAGATCATGTGTAATTGAAGGTAAAACCATGCCATGCCTGTTTTACGCATTGTCGACTCCATCACTGAACTGCGTGCAGCGGATGCCGGTTGTGTTGCTGTCAGCGGCTCGCATGGCGGCATCAG
>JBBAPP010000280.1:0-2709 GCA_040400775.1 Polaromonas sp.
ATGACGGCTTGAATTTAAATACGCAGCTTATCGGCTGGTAATAGCGTCACGCACGGCACTCAGCTGCCGCCTGGATACCGCCTGTAATTCTGGAATGCCGTTCAGTCGCACCGCCCAGCCTTCGCCTTCTTCTGCGTCGTGATACTTTTCAAGCGCACGCACGGCCTGCCGGGCAACCAACGCGTTACGGTGAATACGCATGAACAGCGTGGTGTATTTTTCTTCCAGCTCGTTCAAGGCACCATCCAGAATATAGCTGCGGGCAGCCGTGCGGACGGTGATGTATTTCAGTTCAGCCTTCAGGTAAAGCACCTCACCCAAAGGCACTCTTTCAGTCCGGCCACTGTCTTGAATGATCAGCATATCACCTGAAAAATTGGCAGTTTGTGCTTTTTTTGATTGCACCAGACGCTCTACTTTTTGTAGCGCTTGCTGCAAGCGTTCAAGCCGCACTGGTTTGGTCAGGTAGTCCACAGCCGCAACCTCAAAGGCGTGCACAGCATGCTCTGCATGCGCCGTCACAAAAACCATCGCAGGGGGCTCGGCCATGCTGCTGATGGTTTGCGCCAATTGCACACCGTCCATACCGGGCATGCGGACGTCCAGTAACACCAAGTCAAAAACGCCTTGTTTCAGTGCAGCGATAGCCTGCGGGCCGTTGGCAGCCTCTGCCAGCACGTCGACATCTGGCGCGGTGCAGTCAGCCAGCAGCGTACGCAGGCGCAGCCTGGCCAGCACTTCATCGTCAACCAGTAAGACTTTTAAATTCATACCGGCAGTTCCAGCCGAACTTGAAAAATACCATCTTTGTGTACGGTTTGAAAACGAGCCTGCACATCATGCAATAACAGCAAACGCTCGCGCACATTGGCCAACGCCAGCCCGCTGCCGCCCTTACCCGCGCCAGCAGGCGTGCTGTTGCTGACTTTCACCACCACCACACTGCCGCGGCGTTTGGTAGAAATCTTAATCTTCGCGCCTGCAGCGCTGGGCTCCACCCCGTGTTTGATGGCGTTTTCAACCAGCGGCTGCAACAGCAGTGGCGGCAACCGGGCTTGCATGGCATGGGGATCTAAATTCCAGCTGATTTGCAGACGCTCGCCGAAGCGGATGGCTTCAATCGCCAGGTAGCGTTGGGCCAGCGTGATCTCTTGGCTCAACATAACAGACTCTGCCGGGTCCGCCAGCGCGCTGCGGAACAGCTCGCTTAGATCTTCCAGCACCGCCTCGGCCTTTAAAGGTTCGGCGCGCACCAGAGCAATGGCACTGTTCAGCGTGTTGAATAAAAAGTGTGGCCGAATGCGCGATTGCAGCTCGGCCAGCCGCGCTGCGGTGGCGGCTGGCGCGCGCGCCTTGGTACGCCAGTAAAGCCCCGCCAACAACATACCTGACATCAGCGCCCCCGCCGCCGCGCTGGCAAACCATGGCGTAGGCTGAAGCAAGCCCATAAAGTCAAGCAGGCCGCAAGCATACAGGCCCGCTACTGCGCCCAGGCTGATGCCCGCCAGCCATTGGCCAAAAGGTTGGAACCGCACGAAACGGTTTTTTAAAGCGCAAGCGCTGATCAACCAAGCCAAAGTGGCTGGCAAAACGCCGCCTGTCAGCAATGAAAAACGCAGCAACCAGTCCAGCGGCTGGCTGGCGACAAACATGGCACTGACGCCCACCACGCTTTCAACAAACAGCACCGCCCGCAGCGCCACGCCGACGTGGCAAGCGTCAAATATATTTGGGTAAGTTGGCCCTTTTTGAGGCGCTGTCAAGCCGTTTTCAAGCGGCGTTAAGCTGCCCTGTAAGGTGGATTCAGAAAAAGCAGAGGAGAAAGTCTTCATGAGTGACAGATAAAATCAACTGTACAAGTATTGCATTGCCAGAGCGTACAGACAAGCAAGTTGCATCCTGAAAGTTAAAAGTGAACCAATTCGATAAAAAATCTCAAGCCTGGTCTGCCCTGTTCTCCGAGCCCATGAGCGACTTGGTCAAGCGCTACACATCGAGTGTTTTTTTTGACAAGCGCTTGTGGCACGTTGACATCGCCGGTTCGCTGGCGCATGCTGAGATGCTCGCCGCCCAAAGCATCATCAACGCCGCAGACCATGCGTCCATCAAGGCAGGCATGGCCAGCATCACCGCCGAAATTGAATCTGGCACTTTTAAGTGGCAGCTTGACCTGGAAGACGTTCACCTGAACATTGAGGCACGCCTGACGGCACTGGTGGGCGACGCAGGCAAGCGCCTACACACCGGCCGCAGTCGCAACGACCAGGTGGCGACCGATGTGCGCCTGTGGCTGCGCGGCGAGATTGATGTGATTGCCGAGCTGCTGACCGAGCTGCAAAAGGCCCTGGTAGACCTTGCGGATAAAAATATTGACATCATTTTGCCCGGCTTTACCCACCTGCAAGTGGCACAACCCGTCAGCTTTGGCCACCACATGCTGGCCTATGTAGAGATGTTTGCCCGTGATACGGCGCGCATGGCGGACGTTCGTAAGCGGGTTAATTTTTTGCCCTTAGGCGCCGCTGCGTTGGCGGGCACCAGCTACCCGCTGGACCGCGAGCGTGTGGCCGTAGCGCTGGGCATGGTCGACGACAACGGTCTGGCCTGTGTCTGCCAAAACTCGCTCGACGCGGTAAGCGACCGCGACTTTGCGATTGAGTTCACCGCCGCCGCATCGATTGCCATGGTGCACATCAGCCGCATGAGCGA
>JBBAPP010000281.1:0-2708 GCA_040400775.1 Polaromonas sp.
TTGTGTCATCGCATAACTCATCCAGAACCAGCGCATCGGGCTCTTGACCAAAGCTCCAATACACCATCAGCACAATGATTTTCAAGTCGTCCAGCGCGACAGGGCTGTCAGGTGTGGCCATTGCGCGGTCAATCACGATCTCGCGCATGTGCGGCGGCAGTACCCCGGATGACTCCAGAAAGCGCACAAAACCCAGCGCCTGAACGCTAATTTGCTCTTGCTCGGCAACGCTATAGGCGCGCATACTGCCGGGCGATTGCGCTTGCAGCATGTCGGTCGGGCCGGCATCAATAGCCGGCAAATAAATCTGTGTACTTTGCGCGGCGGTGTTGAGGCCATCCAGCCAGATCAGTGCAGCCTGAATCTCATCAGCTTCAAAACCAACCGCCGTCAGTTTGCGGCCCAATTGCGGTAGCTCTGGGCAAGCGTCACCTTGCCAGTAGTTTTCATAGACGTAGACCAAAACTTGGAACATGGCCCAATGTATCCCAAAAATGTTGCGGTCTTGTCGCCTTGCTAAAATCACGGGTACCCCAAACCGGAGCGTCATGCAGTTTTTTTGGTTCATCGTTTTAGGTGGCATTGCCACTGCCTTGCATTACGCCGTACTGACAGCGCTGGTTGAATTGCTCGGCTTGATGGCTGCACCTGCTGCGACGCTTGGCGCTTTGTGTGGCGCAGCGGCGTCTTACCTGCTCAACCGGCAGGTGACGTTTTCAGGAACGACCACCGGCCACGGTCAGGCGCTGCCTAGATTTATAGCCGTTGCGATGCTGAGCGCTTTCCTCAATGGTTTACTGGTCTGGATTGGCCTACAAACGCTGGGCTGGCACTATATGGCGGTGCAGGCGCTGGCCACTGTGCTTGTCATGGGGCTGACTTTTCTACTTTATCGACACTGGACTTTTGCCCAATGAATCCAATCCAACCGATGCCCAACGGCTGCGCCCTGAGCATCATTGTTCCGGCCTACAACGAAGAAGAGGTACTGCCGATTTTTCATAGCCGCTTGGTTGCTGCACTGGCCAATCTCGTAGAGCTTGAAGGTCGCTGGGAAGTGGTTTACGTGAATGACGGCAGCAAAGACGACACGCTGCGTATTTTAAAACAACTGCAACTGACAGACGCTGCCATTGGCGTGGCTGCATTGAGCCGTAACTTTGGCAAGGAAGCTGCCATGAGCGCCGGCCTGAAGCTGGCCCGCGGCGATGCCGTGATTTTGATTGATGCCGACCTGCAAGACCCGCCCGAGCTGATTGGCGACATGCTTCGCGTTTGGCAGCAGGGCGCGGATGTGGTGAACATGAAGCGCAGCAGCCGCCAGGGTGAAACCTGGTTTAAAAAAGCCTCTGCCGCCTGGTTTTACAAAGTCATCAACGGCTTGTCTGAGGTGCATATTCCTGAAAATGTCGGTGACTTTCGCTTGTTCAGCCGCCGCGCGGTGGATGCGCTGAACCAGTTGCCTGAAAGTAACCGCTTCATGAAAGGCCTTTTCGCCTGGATCGGCTACAAGCAGGTGATAGTGGAATACGAGCGCCATGCCCGTGCTGCGGGCGAGACCAAATGGCCTTACCTCAAGCTACTTAATTTTGCGATTGAGGGCATCACCGGATTTTCAGTCGTGCCGCTGCGGCTGGCAAGTTACGCCGGGTTTTTAACCGCGTTGTCAGCCTTTGTTTACGCGCTGTTTTTATTGGTCAAAACACTCACCATCGGTGATTCGGTCAAAGGCTTCCCAACCTTGATTTTGACGATATTGATTTTGGGCGGCTTGCAGTTGATGGCAATGGGCATCATTGGTGAATACTTGGGCAGACTGTTCATGGAAAGCAAACGCCGGCCCTTGTTTTTGATAGATGAATACCTGGCACCACAAGCCATGGCTGGCATGGCACCTGAAAAATCTACGCAAACCAACAGCGTATGAGCAACAGCCAAAAAACGAGCAGCCGCTGGCTGTGGATCTTGCTTGGCTTTGTGGCGCTGGCCAGGCTGCTGACCTTAGGACTTTATCCGCTCACCGACACCACGGAAGCCAGGTACGGGGAGGTAGCCCGAAAAATGGCCGAGCTGGGCAACTGGGTCACGCCGCTGTATGACTACGGCGTCCCTTTTTGGGCCAAGCCACCACTCACCACTTGGCTGACGGCCATCAGCATTGAAGTGTTTGGCGTGAATGAATTTGCCGCGCGTCTGCCCTACTTTTTACTCGCGCTGCTGATTGCCTGGTTGCTGTGGGTTTGGGTGCGCCGTACATCTGGCAGGCAGGCTCAATTAGCGGTGGCCATGATGAGCGGAACCTTGCTGTATTTCGTGGCATCTGCCGCTGTGATGACCGACTTAGGTTTGGTGCTAGGCACGACGCTGGCTATGCGGGGCTTTTGGGCAGCGTTTGTGCAAGGTGCGTCTGCCCGCCCCAAAGAAGTCTGGCTGCTCTTTATCGGCCTGGGTATTGGCCTGCTGGCCAAGGGACCAATTGCTGTGGTGCTGTCTGGTTTGCCGATAGGTCTGTGGATGCTCTTGAGCGGCAACATCAAAGCATCGTGGCAGCGCCTGCCGTGGCTCAAAGGCAGTTTGCTGACATTAGCGATTGCCGCACCCTGGTACGTGATGGCGGAAATCCGTACACCGGGGTTTTGGGAGTATTTTTTCATTGGTGAGCATTGGAACCGCTTCACCGTCACCGGCTGGGCTGGCGACAAATACGG
>JBBAPP010000282.1:0-2699 GCA_040400775.1 Polaromonas sp.
CCAGCAAAAGCCGGGCTGCCCAGCAATGCGGCCAGTACAGTGATGATGAGCAAACTCAGCATGAAAATACCCATCCACGCGAAACCGTAAATGGTGAACGCGCCAAAGTTTTTGTAACACGCCATGAAGCTGAAAAAAAGGCTCTTGACAGGCGACATGCCGTGCCAATGTACCAGGGCTGGGGCATGCCAAAACATCAGTGACAAGGGCAAGTAAAGTGCCAGCGTGACCCACATGGCGACCTGAAAATTGGTTTGCAACACCAGCTCTTCGGTGATTTTTCCGCCCACCAGATACAGCTTGGCAAATTGTCCACCGTCAATCAAACTGACTACCGCCATGATGGCCAAAAAGCCTGCGGCATACAAACCACCCAGAATCAGCATGTCTTTCAGGCGCTGCTTGCCAGCTCGAAAGGCACTGATCAAAATCGACGGCATCGGGAATTTGCCTTTGGTAGCCTCTTGCGTGGCAGCCATCAACCCCAGCGTGGCGGCAGGCAGCAGCGCCAGCGCCACAGCAGCTCCAATAAAGGGCAGGAAGGAGGCAACCGACAGCAATGCCATAAACATAAAAAACAGACCCGACATGGCCAAAGGCTGCTGCAAAAAGGTTTTAAAACCCAGCTTGACCCAAGTGATGCCGGTACGTGGCGTAACAATGTTAAGTTTCATGATGATGTGTTGGAAAGACATTTGGGGGTAGGAATCGGATGCAAAGCCCTTTGACGCAGCACGCGTTCAAAATGGGCTGGATCATGTGGCTTGAGCACTGAGGCCTCGCGCGGCAGATAAAAATCCCAGAGCCGAGAAATCCAGAAACGCAGCGCACCCGCGCGCGCCATGGCGGGCAGCAGGCTGCGCTCTTGCGCCGTCAGGGTGCGCACCGATTGGTAGGCTGCTATAAATGCATCAGCGCGTACAGCATCGTGCTGGCCAGTCGGCAAGTCAATGCACCAGTCGTTCAGGCAAACGCCCATGTCAAACAAAAGTGTATCGCAACCGGCAAAATAAAAGTCAAAAACTCCCGTTAGCTGACCGCTTTTGAAGATCACATTGTCACGAAATAAATCAGCATGTACGGTGCCCGTGGGCAAGGCTTTGTAGGCAGACGTTGCCGCAATGTGGTTTTGGTATGCCAGCTCACCCAGCAGCAGGCTGCGCTGCTCGATAGTGACATGCGGCAAGATGGTGGGCAGGGTGGCATTCCACCAAGGCAAGCCGCGTAAGTTGGGCTGGTGCAAATTAAAATCGCGCCCCGCCAAATGCATACGTGCCAGCATGGCGCCAACAAGTATGCAATCTGCCAAGCTAGGCGTCAGCTCGCTTGCGCCGCGCAATTTGTTGACGACGGCGGCAGGTTTGCCTTTAAGGCGGTGCAAAATTTGGCCGTTTTTATCAGGCACCGGTTTGGGCGCTGGGATACCCTGCTCAGCCAAGTGCTTCATCAATTGCAGGTAAAAAGGCAATTGCTCAAAGCTCAGGCGTTCAAACAAGGTCAGCACAAACTCGCCCCTGTCGGTATCTGCGAAATAGTTGGTATTTTCAATGCCGCCAGAGCAGGCTTTAAGGCTTTGCAGCTGCCCCACATCAAGTGCCTGCAAAAAATCATCAGCCTCGTCGAAAGAGACTTCGGTATAAACGGCCATGCCTGAAAGATCGCAGTCGAAAAGTTAGAACTTCAACACATTCCAGACGCGCGATCCTGCTGTGTCACTTTTGGTGATGGATGGCGCTGCACCGCGTGCCGTGTCTGAGGGTTTGATTTCATAGGCTGGCATGTTGTTGCCAGTTTTAGGTTGCACGGTGATGCTTTGGGTTTCTCCACCTACACGCACTTCGTCAATGCGTGAGCCTGCGTCTTCAATGCGAATGCGTTGAATCGATGGGTCACGCCTGCCTGACGGGTCTGCGGCAGAGGGTGTAGATACTGCTTGGCCAGTCTGCGCTGGCGTTTGCGCGGTGCACAGCGTTGCTAACGCCAGCGCAGCAAAAAAAGCCAGTGTGCGGAGATGGATTGGCAAAGCATGCTTCATGGCATCATTGTAGGCTTGGGCGCTCGACCTGCGGTGCAAAAATAGCCCACAATCGATTGACCTTCAATCCCCGACAATCGCACTGCATGACAACTGACAAAAAAACCCTGCTGCTGGTTGATGGCTCCAGCTATTTGTACCGCGCCTTTCACGCCATGCCAGACCTGCGGGCTGATCCGGCTGATCCCACAAGCCCGGCCACAGGCGCCATACGCGGCATGGTCAACATGTTGCAAAAGCTGCGCAAAGACCACCGAGCGGACTACGCTGCCTGCGTGTTTGACGCCAAAGGTAAAACCTTCAGGGACGACTTGTACCCTGCTTACAAGGCCACCCGCTCGCCCATGCCGCCCGATTTGCGTAGCCAGATCGAGCCTGTGCATGAAGTGGTCGGTTTGATGGGCTGGCCGGTACTGACCGTTCCGGGCGTCGAGGCAGACGATGTGATTGGCACGCTGGCCTGTATGGCCTCGGCGCAGGGCATTGAGGTCATCATCTCCAGCGGTGACAAAGACCTGAGCCAGCTGGTGGACCAGCACATTACGGTGATCGACACCATGAACAACAAGCGCCGCGACTTGGCCGGTGTTGAGGCTGAATTTGGTGTGCCGCCATGCTTGATGGTTGACTACCAAGCGCTGGTCGGCGATACGGTCGACAACGT
>JBBAPP010000283.1:0-2696 GCA_040400775.1 Polaromonas sp.
GATCTGGACAATTGGAAGCAAACCGCCCTGAGCAGCTACGCCAAGCTGGCCCAGCAGCATGACTTGGCCACCGGCTTGGTTCAATACGCCCTAAAAACCCGTTAAAATCATAGGCTTTGCTGATTTGGCAACCTCGCCGGAGATCACCAAAAGCCAATCCAAATAATTTTATGAAAATCGCTCAAGAAATTCGCGCCGGCAACGTCATCATGCACGGCAAAGACCCGATGGTGGTGCTGAAAACTGAATACAGCCGCGGCGGCCGCAACTCGGCCACGGTGCGCATGAAGCTCAAAAGCCTGATCGGCAGCTTCGGCACAGAAAATGTCTTTAAGGCCGACGACAAGATAGACCAGGTCATCCTGGACAAAAAAGACTGCACCTACTCCTACTTTGCTGACCCGATGTACATCTGCATGGACGCAGACTACAACCAGTACGAAGTTGAAGCTGAAAACATGGGCGACTCGCTGAACTACCTGCAAGACGGCATGGAGCTTGAAGTCGTTTTTTACGAAGGCAAAGCCATATCGGTTGAGCTGCCCACCAACGTTGAGCGCGAAATCACCTGGACTGAGCCAGCCGTCAAAGGTGACACCTCAGGCAAAGTATTGAAGCCCGCCAAAATTGCCACCGGCTTTGAAATTGGTGTGCCGATTTTTGTAGCCCAGGGCGATGTGGTCGAAATTGACACCCGTACGGGTGAATACCGCAAGCGGGTTTAAGCCGCTAGTACCTCCGTAAAAAAGGGCTCTGTCAGAGCCCTTTTTTATTTTTTACACAAGCTTCACAATACCGTATGGATCAAACACAAGACCCCTCCACCAGCGACCTGGCCAACGCCTGGGCTGAGCTGCAAGCACATGCGCGGGACGGCTCGGCGCTGGACTCGGACGCCTACCGTTTGGCCTTTGCTGATCCTGAATTCTTGCTGCGGCGGGAGACGCGCGGTATTCGATTTCAGCTTGAAATGCTGAAGCCCGATTTGGGTCAAAGCGAGCAGGGCATTGAAAACACCGTGGTGGTGTTTGGTAGCGCACGCTTCCCGGCGCCTGAGCAGGCTAAGACGGCATTGGCTGCCGCGGAAAAAAGTGGCGTCCCAGCCGCCATTGCGCTGGCGCAGCGCCAGACCCGTAATGCGCATTACTACGATCAGGCGCGCATATTTGCGCGTTTGGTGGCCGCATACAGCCAAGCGCTGCCATTGGCGCAACAACTTTTTATTTGCACGGGTGGTGGCCCCGGCATCATGGAAGCCGCGAACCGGGGGGCGCATGAGCTGGGTGCGCCAACGGTGGGGCTGAACATTGTGTTGCCACACGAACAGTCAGGCAACAAATACATCACGCCCTCACTGAACTTCAAATTTCATTACTTTGCACTGCGCAAAATGCATTTCATGATGCGGGCCAAAGCACTGGTGGCTTTCCCTGGCGGTTTTGGCACGCTCGATGAGCTGTTTGAGGTGGTAACCTTGATCCAAACTGGCAAAGCTGCGGCATTGCCGATTGTGTTGTTTGGCTCAAGCTATTGGAAGCGGCTGATCAACTTTGACGTATTGATTGAAGAGGGCGCTATTTCCCCAGATGATGTCAAACTGGTGGAGTACGTGGATGAGCCGCAGGCCGCGTGGGATCACATCAAGAAGTTTTACCAACTTTAAGACCCCAAGCTGCGCGTGCCCCCAGTCCCACCGCAGCACCTGTGACCCAAAAAACAATGGCAACGCCAGCGATAGCACCGGCAGAGCCAAACAAAATCGGCATCGCCACGCTCGACGCGTTTATCACCATCAGCCGCAGGCCCAATGCCTCGCCATGACGCGCCTCAGGCGTAATCTGGTGCAGCATGCTCATGATCATCGGTTGTACCGTGCCCAATGCAAAACCCAAAAATATCGAGCACACACCCATCGCCAAAGCTGAAGGCATCAAAGGATACACACCAAACAGCGCTGCTGTTGCAAGCATGGCCACCAGCAGCACCTTCCACTCACGCAAATGCGCAGCCACCAACGGCATGACCAAACGGATAGCAGCAGCTGATAGGGCAAATGCGCCCAGGATAGAGCCGATCACGGACGCGCTGATGCCGCGTTCAAAGCCCAGCACCGGCACCACAAAAGTATGCACATCCCAGCAGGATGATAAAAACCAGTTCACCAGCATCAGGCGGCGAAACTGCGCGTCACGCAGCAAGTCCCAGGCTTTGGGCTGCCCGGCATTTGTTGAGGCAACGACAGGCGGCAGTTCACGCGTACGCTGCACCAAAAACCAACTGGCCAGAGGCAATACCGCCATCAGCAAAAAGGCGGCGCGGTAACCCCACAAGCTGCCAGCAGTAGGCCCGGCATGGTCAATCAACAACCCGGCTGAAAACGGGCCAACAAAATTAGATACTGCTGGACCAATCGACAACCAGCTGAATACCTGCCGCAGTTGCATTGCGCCGCTGGCTGCCCGGCCAACGTGGCGCTGCAATGAAATGACGGCAACGCCGGTTGCGCCGCCCGTTAGCAATGCAGATACGCAAAGCACAGGAAATACCGGAAAAGCCACCGCTAAGCCAGCACCGATGCAAGAGGCCAGTACGCTGAAGCTGACCGGTCGCTTCAAGCCGTGGCGATCTGCAAAGCGCCCAGCAGGCAGTGCTAAAAAGACCTGGGTCAGCGCAAACAGTGCCAGCAGTACGCCGAC
>JBBAPP010000284.1:0-2666 GCA_040400775.1 Polaromonas sp.
GAGCACCGCGCAACGCAGCAATTCGCCTGAAAAATGAATTTATGGATGCGCTCACAGTTGTTGCTCCAGGTCATGCAGCACCTGGTAGCAGGCCAGCACGCTGGCCACGCTGCTGTTGGGCTCGCGGCCTTCCTGGATGGCGGCAAAGAATTCACGGTCTTGCAGCTCAATGCCGTTCATGCTCATATCGACCTTGCTCACATCGATTTTTTCATCTTTGCCGTTGAACAGATCATCGTAGCGGGCAAGATAAGTGGCGGTGTCGCCGATATAGCGAAAAAACGTACCCAGCGGGCCGTCATTGTTGAAGCTCAGGCTTAAAGTACAAATCGCACCGTTGGCCGCTTTGAGCTGAATACTCATGTCCATCGCAATGCCCAGCGTTGGGTGAATCGGGCCCTGCACGGCATGGGCTTTCACAATCGGGCTGCCGCACTGGTAGGCAAACAAATCCACCGTGTGCGCGGCATGGTGCCACAGCAAATGGTCTGTCCAGCTGCGCGCTTGGCCCAGCGCGTTCATGTTGCTGCGGCGAAAGAAATAGGTTTGCACATCCATCTGCTGGATGTTGAATTTGCCCGCTTGGATTTGCTTGTGCACATACTGGTGACTGGGGTTAAAGCGGCGGGTGTGACCGCACATGGCGACCAAACCACTGCTTTTGGCCAAAGCAACCACGCTGTCAGCCCCCTTGATGCTGTCGGCCAGGGGGATTTCAACCTGCACATGCTTGCCAGCCTTCAGGCAAGCCATGGTCTGGTCAGCGTGCATCTGGGTGGGTGTGCAAAGAATGACGGCATCGACCTCTTTGCGTGCCAGGCTTTCTGCCAGGTCCGTCGTGACATGTTGGATGCCGTATTCGGCAGCTACTTGTTTGGTTTTTTCAATCTCGCGGCCGATGAGTGACACCACGTCAACGCCGTCAATATTTTTAATGCCGTCCAAGTGCTTGATGCCAAATGCGCCTGCGCCAGCCAGTGCTACTTTGATTGTCTTGCTCATATCAGTTGTTCTCCAGAATCAGATGGCCGACAGCTGTGTTGGATGCAGGGACATGGTAGAAACGATGCTTGACTGTCGGCTTGCTGCCACCATTCAAGTCAGCCATCGCGCCACGAGCAATCAGCCACATCACCAGCTCAATGCCTTCGCTACCTGCCTCACGCACGTAGTCGATGTGCGGCACGGCGGCCTGGCGCTCGGGATCACTGATCATGGCGTCCATAAACGCGGCATCAAATTCTTTGTTGATCAAGCCCGCACGCGGACCCTGCAACTGGTGGCTCATGCCGCCCGTGCCCCAAATCTGCACCTTCAAATCTTCGTCGTATGACTCTATCGCTTTGCGAATCGCCTTGCCAATATTCAGGCAGCGCTGGCCAGACGGTACCGGATACTGCACCACGTTGACGGCAAATGGAATCACCGGGCAAGGCCATTTGAAGTTGGACGCTGGCGGCTGGCCGCACATCAGGCTCAGCGGTACGCTGAGGCCATGGTCCACATCCATTTTGTTGACGATGGTCAGGTCAAAATCCTGCTGAATCACCGACTGCGCGATGTGCGCCGCCAGTGCCGGGTGCCCTTCAACCACAGGCACTGGGCGTGGGCCCCAGCCTTCATCAGCGGGCTGGTAAGACGCAGCTGTGCCAATGGCGAAAGTGGGAATCATATCCAGGCTAAAAGCCGTGGCGTGGTCATTAAAGACCAGAAAAATCACATCCGGTGTGTTGTCCTTCATCCATTGTTTGGAGTATTCGTAGCCCTTGAAAAGCGGCTGCCAATACGCTTCGTGCGTCTTGCCCAAATCCATCGCTGCGCCAATAGCAGGTACATGCGATGTAAAAACGCTGGCGGTAATTTTTGCCATTTAATTCGATCTTTTGGTTGCCGCGCCTTGCGGCTGATTTTTGGCCTGCGCCGTTCCGTTTTCACCCACCACGCGGTTACCTTCAACTGAACGACCGCCGCCAATCATCATGTCGCGGTATTCAATTTCAGTCATCCCCGTCATACTGCCTGCCATTTGCTGAAAGCTCTTGCCATGCGTCGCACCCAGCTTGGCCAAAAAGTAAATGTTACCGCCCAGCAAAATCGCACGGTTCAAGTCAACATCCAGCACCGCCTGCTTTTGCGCTTCAGTCATCGGCCATTCGTCGAGATAAGCACGCTGGTCAGCCTTGAAGCGTTCACGGTTGTCATGCGTCATCAGGCTCATGCAAAACTGGTTCAGGTGGTAGCCCTTGCGGCTTTCGTCAGCATCAAAAATTGTGGTGCCGGGCACGTCGAGGTAGTTTTTATTTAAAGACATATCAAGCCCTTCAGCTCCAATACAAACGTGTCGGATTGTCCACCAGCAGCTTTTGCTGCAACGCAGGCGTGGTGGCAATCTGCGGAATAAAGTCCACCAGCAAGCCGTCATCGGGCATATGGTCTTTCAGGTTCGGGTGCGGCCAGTCGGTGCCCCACAGCACGCGGTCAGGGAAAGTCTCGACCAATTTTCTGGCGAATGGCACCACGTCCTGGTAGGCGTTTTGCTCGCCGTTCAGGGCCTTTGGGCCGCCCACGCTCAGGCGCTCGGGGCAGCTGACTTTGCTCCAGATGTTAGTGTGCTCGCGCATCATCTTGACGAACAGCTCAAACTCCGGGCCGTCCACCGCTTTGGT
>JBBAPP010000285.1:0-2662 GCA_040400775.1 Polaromonas sp.
GAATCATCCCCTGTCTAGACGTGACCGGTGGCCGCGTCGTCAAGGGCGTTAACTTCACCCAGCTGCGTGATGCTGGCGATCCGGTGGAGATTGCCGCGCGCTACAACGACCAAGGCGCGGACGAGTTAACCTTTCTAGACATCACCGCCACCAGTGATGGCCGGGACTTGATTTTGCACATCATCGAGGCCGTGGCCAGCCAGGTGTTTATTCCGCTCACCGTTGGCGGCGGCGTGCGTACGGTGGACGATGTGCGGCGCTTGCTGAATGCGGGGGCAGACAAAACCAGTTTTAACTCCGCCGCCATTGCCAACCCGCAAGTCATTGAGGATGCGTCCGCCAAATATGGCGCGCAGTGCATCGTGGTGGCCATTGATGCCAAGCGCCGCAGCGGCGACGAAGCCAAGACACGCGGTGAAGGCTGGGACGTTTACAGCCATGGCGGGCGCAAAAATACCGGACTTGACACAGTAGCCTGGGCAACAGAGATGGCGCGGCGCGGCGCGGGTGAAATTTTGCTGACCAGCATGGACCGTGATGGCACCAAATCAGGCTTTGATTTGGCACTGACCCGTGCCGTGAGCGACGCTGTCAGCGTGCCGGTGATTGCATCCGGTGGTGTGGGCAACCTGAGCCACTTGGCCGATGGTGTTCAAACCGGTGGCGCTGACGCGGTGCTGGCGGCGAGCATTTTTCACTACGGCGAATACACGGTGCAGCAGGCTAAACAATTCATGGCGGCGCGCGGTATCCCCGTCCGGCTGTAGTTTTCTGGTGTTTTGGCCTCTAGGCCATATTTCACGGACGCAAGTAGCTATAAACCGAGATTGTCCATTGGCGTTAGATCCGTTCGGGCTGAGCCCTTCGACGTGCTCAGGACAGGCTTTGTCGAAGCTTTTAGCTACCGTAAAAATCCCTTCGACGGGCTCTGGGCGAACGGTCTAATAAAAATCCCGAATAAATTTTATAGTTTAAGCGTAAGCCCCTTCAAGCCGGGGGCGCGGTCTCGGTGCCGCCGACCCGTAGGCGCGAGTCCTCTAGGGCGGCAGGGCGCTTCGCGCAGCGAGCAAACCTGGCGGCGATAATACGCCCATGAACTGGCTAGAAACAATCACATGGGACGACAAAGGTCTGGTTCCCGTCATTGCGCAAGAGGCGTCCAGCGGCGACGTGCTGATGTTTGCGTGGATGAACCGCGAAGCCTTGCAAAAAACCGCTGAGCTTGGCCGCGCCGTGTACTTCAGCCGGTCACGCAACAAGCTCTGGTTCAAGGGCGAAGAATCCGGCCATCTACAAACCGTACATGAAATCCGCTTGGATTGCGACAGCGACGTGGTGTTGCTCAAAGTGACGCAACGTGGCCATACGCCGGGCATTGCCTGCCACACCGGCCGTCACAGTTGCTTTTTCAGCCTTTACAAAGACGGCCAGTGGGTGACGACCGATCCGGTCTTGAAAGACCCTGAAACCATCTATAAATAAGCATCACCAGATAAACCATATGACTTCAAACGATTCCCTTGCCCGTCTGGCACAGATCATTGAAAGCCGCAAAGTGGTCAATGGCGGCGACCCTGAAACCAGCTACGTTGCGCGCCTGATGCACAAGGGGCCCGACGCATTTCTGAAAAAAATCGGTGAAGAAGCCACTGAAGCCGTGATGGCCGCCAAAGATCTGGACTATGGCGGCTTGAGCCTGGATTTAAAAACCAGCTTTGTCGGTGAAGTTGCTGATCTGTGGTTTCACTCCATGATTGCGCTGGCGCACTACGGCTTGAGCCCAGCAGACGTGATCGCCGAGCTGGAGCGCCGCGAAGGCACCAGCGGTATGGAAGAAAAAGCCTTGCGTAAGGCTGAAAAACGCGATATTGAGCGCGAAGCTTCCAAAGATTAAGAAAGAACCTCCAATGAACCACGACATCACCACCCTTGAGCCGCACGAAGGCCTGAAAACCTGGGGCTGGTTGAGTTATTTTTTGCACCTGATCGTGGCTGTAGCGGCCATCGTGCCGGGCGCGCAGGCATCCATCACGCTGCTTATCATTGCGTTGGTGATTGACCTGGTCAAGCGCAGCGATGCAGCCAATACCTGGCAGGCCTCGCACTTCAGATGGCGCATCCGCACGCTGCTGTGGGCGGGCTTCTTATATTTAATTACCGCGCCGCTGTTCCTGCTACTTCTTGTCCCTGGCATGATCGCTTGGGCGCTGATATCCCTTTGGTTTTTGTACCGTATTGTGCTGGGCATGATGCGCATGCAGGCTGACCGGGCGGTGCTGTAATGCACGTATCCGACAATTGCATCTTCTGCAAAATCGCCGCCGGCCACATTCCTAGCCGCAAGGTCTACGAAGACGACGCGATTTTTGCTTTTCATGACATCAACCCTTGGGCGCCAGTTCATTTTTTGATCATTCCCAAGCTGCATATCCCATCCATGGCGCAGGTTGGAGCTGAACATGCCGCCTTGCTGGGCCGCATGCTGCTGCTGGCGCCCAAGCTGGCAACCGAAAACGGCTGCAAGCCGTACCCTGAGGGCGGTTTTCGCATCGTTTGCAATACGGGTGCTGAGGGCGGGCAAGAAGTACACCACCTTCACATTCATGTCATGGGCGGACCAAGACCCTGGTTGAAGGCTTGAATTTCTCAGCCTTTAGAATAG
>JBBAPP010000286.1:0-2659 GCA_040400775.1 Polaromonas sp.
CTTCTTCGTCCGTCATGTCGGGCTGCACCGGCAGCGTCATGCGCCACAGGCCGGGGGGGCCTTTGTCTGGCATGCGAAAAAACGCCAGCCACTGCTCGGGGTCGCTGATGTAGGCGTTGTCGGCGTAGCCTGCGGGCGCAAAGTCATGCGTGGTGCTGATCACGCTGTAACGTTCTGGCCAGGTGTAGCCATCAAACCCGATACCTGCGGCCTTGCGAGTCAGGCTGCGGCCACCGTCTGCACCTATTAGCCAGCTGGCGTTGATGCTTACCTCAGCTTGCGGTGTTTTGAGCACCGCCGTCACACCAGTATCTGTTTGCGCCAGCGACACAAACGCATGCGAGAACAGCACCTGCGCATGGTTGTGTTCCAGCAGCATGTTCAACAAAATGGGCGTCAACCGGTGTTGCTCCAAGTGCAGCCTGAAGGGGAACGGCGTATCGTCTTTTAAAACCGACAAGTCCCACTCTACGATCAGGCCGTACTCGCGGTCACGCGACTGCCAGCGCGGCACCTGGATGCCGATGGCCATCATCGCGTCTGTCACGCCGGATGCCTGCAACATCTCCAGCGTGGGCGGGTGAAATGTCCCGGCACGCAAGTCGATGGTGGTGGTGGGTTCAGATTCGATGACGGTAACAGCCACACCCCGGCGTGCCAGCTCCAGTGCGCACAGCAAACCGACCGGGCCTGCGCCCACGACGATGACCGGAGGCGTTTTCTGATCGCTCATTGCAGCGTCACATTGGCTTCAATGCCAACCTGCCCGGTGTTGTTGGTGGACCAGAGATGCCAGACCTTAGCGTCTGCTGTTTTTGAGGCGTGTAAATGAAAGCCGCTCAAGTCAAAGGTAGGCCGCATGGCCCTGAAATCAAACGACTGGATGAACGCGCCAGGTGCGACCTGGTTTTCAATGAAACCCAAGAGCAACGTAGCAATCAGCGGCCCATGCACCACCAGGCCCGGATAGGCTTCAACGCTGCGGCAATAGTCCACGTCGTAGTGGATACGGTGGCCGTTGAAGGTGGCTGCCGAATAGCGGTACAGCATCACGGCATCGGCGGTGATGGCCTGGGTGTGTTCGCCCTTGCGCTCAAAGCGGTGCTCACCTGATTGGATTTGTGCAGCCAGCGCCAGCAGCGCAGTTTTTTCAGTTTCAGTCGGCATACCCCTGTAAACAATGTCGTGCTCTTCCGTTAACAACAGCCCTTGCGTGTCTGTGTAGCGATGCGCGACAGTCACAAACACCATCTCGCCGGTACGGCCGGTCTTGCGCGTCACACTGATGATTTCGGATGCTTTGTCGACGCTGAGCCCCACTTGAAAGGGACGATGCCAGGTCAGCCTGCCGCCCGCCCACATCCGGCGCGGCAAGGTCACCGGTGGCAAAAAACTGCCCCGCCTAGGGTGCCCGTCTTCACCCAGTAGGGACTGCACCTCCATCGGATTGAAATACAGCCAGTGCCAACCTGCGGGCAAGGGCGCACTGGCTGGCTGCTGCATGCGTGCAGCGTCATTCAGCGTGGCGGCCATCTGGCGCACCTGCACCGGGCTGATGATGTCGCTCACCGTTTGCTTGCGCCCTACCCAGTCTTCAAGGGCTGGTGTTGCAACTGTCATATCAATACGACCTTGGCATGCCCAGCACGTGTTCACCTACGTAAGACAATATCAGGTTGGTTGAAATCGGCGCAACCTGGTAAAGCCGGGTTTCCCTGAACTTGCGTTCAATGTCGTATTCTGCCGCAAAGCCAAAGCCGCCATGCGTTTGCAGACAGACATTGGCAGCCTCCCATGAGGCATCAGCCGCCAACAGTTTGGACATGTTGGCTTCAGACCCGCAGGCCAAACCCGCATCAAACAGCTCACAGGCGCGGTAGCGCATCAGGCTGGCGGCTTCCACATTCACAAAGGCGCGAGCAATCGGGAATTGAATGCCCTGGTTTTTACCAATCGGCCGGTCAAACACCACGCGGTCGTTGGCGTAGGCACTGGCTTTTTCAACGAACCAGTAACCATCGCCCACACATTCAGCCGCAATCAAAATACGTTCGGCGTTCAGCCCGTCCAGGATGTACTTCAGGCCCTGGCCTTCTTCGCCAATGCGGTTTTCAACCGGGATGCGCAAGTTATCGATGAAGATTTCATTGGTCTCATGGTTGACCATGTTGCGAATCGGGCGTACAGTAATTGACTTGCCGATTTCTTCACGAAGATCAACTAAAAAGACTGACAGGCCTTCGGTCTTCTTCTTCACATCAGCCAATGGCGTGGTACGCGCCAGCAGCAGCATGTAGTCAGAATGTTGCAAGCGCGATGTCCAGACCTTTTGCCCCTGCACCACGTAATGGTCACCCTTCAGCGTGGCCGTGGTTTTGAGCTTGGTGGTGTCGCTGCCCGTGGTGGGCTCAGTCACTGCCATCGACTGCATTCGGATCTCGCCGCTGGCAATGCGCGGCAACAAGTCCTGCTTTTGTTTGGCTGAGCCATGGCGAACCACGCAGCCCATTACATACATCTGACCGTGGCAGGCCCCTGAATTGCCGCCGGCCCGGTTGATCTCTTCCATCACTACGCTGGCTTCGGTGAGTGACAGGCTGGAGCCGCCGTATTCCTCGGGTATCAGCGCTGACAGCCAACCGGCTTCGGTCAAGGCGGT
>JBBAPP010000287.1:0-2646 GCA_040400775.1 Polaromonas sp.
CTGAACCACCGCAGTGCCAACCTGCGCAGGCAAATCCGCGACAACGGCGTGACCTACAACGTTTATGCCGACGCCAACGGCCCGCAGCGCCCTTGGTCGCTCGATCTTTTTCCCCTGATTATTTCGCCTGAGGACTGGGCCGGTATTGCGTCTGGCATCACGCAGCGCACACGACTGCTTAACCACATCATGGCCGATGTGTATGGCCCACAAAACCTGTTAAAGCAAGGTCTGCTGCCCGTCGCACTGGTACAGGGCCATTCCGGCTATTTACGCGCCATGCAGGGCGTGCAGCCCGCTGGTGGTATGTTCCTGCACATTGCGGCGTTTGACATGGCGCGCGGGCCCGACGGCAAGTGGTGGGTGGTGTCGCAGCGCACGCAGGCTCCTTCAGGCCTCGGCTACCTGTTGGAAAATCGCTTGAGTATTTCTATGCTATTTTCTGAGGCTTTTCAGGGCATGCAAGTGCAGCGGCTGGCGGAATCGTACAAAGCCTTGGTTGAGAGCATGAAAATACTCAGCGCTGTGGCCGACAGCCGCATCGTGCTGCTCACCCCTGGCCCTTACAACGAAACTTATTTCGAGCACGCCTACCTAGCGCGCTACCTGGGTTTGACACTGGTTGAAGGCAGCGACTTGCTGGTACGCGGGGAGCGGCTCTACCTAAAAACACTGCAAGGGCTGGAGCCGGTACATGGGCTGCTCAAGCGGCTGGATGACGAGTTTTTAGACCCGCTGGAGTTACGTGCTGACTCTACTCTCGGCGTGCCGGGTCTGCTGCAGGTGATACGTGCGGGCAACCTGCAAGTGGCCAATGCGCCAGGCTCGGCATTTTTAGAATCCAGCGCCATGCTGGGATTTTTGCCGGCGCTCTCAAGGCATTTACTGGGTGAAACATTGCGCCTGCCATCGCTCAGCACCTGGTGGTGTGGCGAACAAGCGGTGATGCAAGACCTGCTGCCGCAGCTGAAGAACTGCGTCATCAAACCGACTTACCCGGGCACCGGTATGGCGTCGGTCATCGGTCATACGCTCAGCCAGCGTGGACTGGATGAATGGGCTGGCCGCATTTTGCGCCATGGCGAAGACTACACCGTGCAGGCCTATTTGCCGTTGTCTCAAACACCCACTTGGCAGGGTGAAAAAATAGCCCCCCGCTCGGCCATGCTACGGGTATTTGCGCTGCCTGATGGGCAAGGCTCTTGGCGGGTGCTGCCGGGTGGCTTGGCGCGATTAGCGGGTAAAAATGAAAACATAGCCTCGATGCAGCGCGGTGGCAGCAGTGCCGACGTTTGGGCACTGGGCCAGCCGGTTAATACAAACACAAACCCAGCGTTTGAGGCGCCTGTTGAAGAGCACACCGAGCCCGCTCACGGCAGCGTTAACCTGCCCCTGTACAACCTTATCAGCGCGCGCAAGCAGCCTGTGACGAGCCGAGCCGCTGAAAACCTCTTTTGGCTAGGCCGCTACACCGAACGCGCTGAAAATTCACTCCGACTGGCGCAATTGACCTTGCAGAGTCTGGCAGGAGTTGACCCGTCATCAACACCGCTGCTGGCCTGGCTGACAGACATGGCTGTCAGCAATGCGCTGGTCTTGAAGTCTGTACCCGCAGCCAGTCAGACGGCGCAAGCCAGACGGGTGTTTGAACGCGCGCTGATTGCGGGCCTGGCAAACACCGACACCCATGCCAGCGTCGGCTACAACCTGCGTAGTCTTAAAAGCGCTGCATCCGCCGTGCGTGAGCGCTTGTCGCAAGAGCAATGGCATGTAATTGTGCAAATGGAGCAAGACTTTTTCAGGCGCTGCGACGGACTCTCGCCTGGTTCGTCAACGCATGACTACTCATCGCTCGAAGCACTACGCACCTTAGACGTTGCCAGCAGCTTTCTGGCGGCCATCACCGGCGCTCAAACAGACCGCATGATGCGCGACGACGGCTGGCGTCTGCTCAGTATTGGTAGGCATATCGAGCGCTTGGCTACGCTCTCAGGAGCGATGGCCTCAGGTTTTAAAACTGGTGCAGTGGATAACGACAGCGGATTTTCAGCGATCGTCGCCATATTTGACAGCACCATCACCTTTCATGCGCAGTACCAGCAGCGCCGCGACCTAGGCGCACTGCTTGACCTGTTGGTGCTCAGCCAGGACAACCCGCGTTCATTGGGCTGGGTTATCAAGTCGCTGAAAAGTCAGTTCTTAAAGTTACCTGTCAATGCGCCCCAGCAGGAAAATAGCTTGGCTGCCACGCTGCCAGACTTGAACAGTTTGCTGATCAATCCATCGCAAAGCCTGCAAGCGACGCATCTTATGGCCGTATTTGAGCAATGCAGGACTTCGGCCTTGGCTTTGTCAGACCACACCAGTCAACGCTATTTCAGCCATGCCAGTAGCGCTAGCTACCACCTGAACGCCTAAGCAAAAATAATCGTCTGCCATGTTGCTTCAAGTGCGTCACGAAACGCTTTACCACTACAGCCCAGCGGTTGAAAACGCGCAACACGCTGTACACATGCGGCCAGGCAATGGCTCTAGCCAAACTGTTTTGAAACATGCGCTGCACATCAGCCCACAGCCAGTGCAGCAACGCGAAGCACTCGATGTGTATGGCAACTGGAAACTTTTTTTCTCACTCCAAACCAGCCA
>JBBAPP010000288.1:0-2644 GCA_040400775.1 Polaromonas sp.
TCAGGCCCGCAGGGCCGCCGCCAACAATCGCCACGTCGGTTGTTTTGATCAATTCGGTCATGCTACCCGGCACAAAAAATGCGTAATTTGATTGGTTTTTATCATCACAGACAAGTCAGATGCTAAGCCTGAAATCAATAAACAAAAAGAGTGCAAAATAGTTGTTTTGATACCTGTTTAGTATCACTTTGGACTCTTTGTATGAAAATCCACCATTTGCGTAACCTTGTCGCCGTGGCGGACGCCACCAGTATTCGCGGCGCCGCGCGCGCGCAGGGCTTGGCGCAGCCTGCCATCACACGCGGCCTGCGCGACCTGGAGAAAGAACTCGGTGTGCCGCTGCTGGAGCGCCACGGCAAAGGGGTGTCGCTGACGGTGTATGGCCAGTCGTTCGTGGTGCGGGCGCGCTCGGTGCTGCAAGACATGGAGCGCGGTCGTCAAGAAATCGAACAGCTCAGGGGCAAGGGCACGGGCAAGGTCAGTGCAGGCCTGTCGAGTGCGGTTTTTCTAGCGTTGGTGCCTAACGTATACCGGGCGTTTCGCAGTGCATTCCCCGATGCGCTGCTGAGCTTTACAGAAGGGCTGTTCCCAGCGCTGGCGCCGCGCCTGAAAGACGGCAGCCTGGACTTTTACATTGGCCCGCGCCCGCTGGGCGAGCTGGACTCCGGCTACGCGCTGCAACTGCTGTTTCGCAACACACGCCTGGTGGTGTGCCGGCAAGGCCACCCGCTGGCACAGGCCAGTAGCCTGCGCGAGCTGCTGACAGCCGACTGGATCATGACTGGCCTGAGCCAGCCAGTTGAAATTGAATTTGAAAAGCAGTTCTCGGTGCACCGCCTGCCTGCGCCCAAGTCGGTCACGCAAATGCTGACGACCCTGCCGCTGGTGGCGTTGCTGGCGGCGACCGACGCGATGGCTTTTTTGCCTCAACAGTGGATCAGCAGCAGCATCTTTAAGAGCACACTGCAAAGCATTCCGGTCAAAGAGGCGCTCGACGGCCCCGACATTGTGCTGATCAAGCGCAGCGCTTTGCCACTGACGCCGCTGGCGGAAAGTATGGCGACATTGTTTGAGCGTGCGTCTGGCCAACCTATGCTATAAAATTACTAGCATATTACGCTCATTTTTATTGGTTTATATTGCGATTTTTATCTTGAAAAGCCGTTTTCAGGCTGCCAAAGCCGCTTCAATGTCTTTGGCCAAGTCAGCAGGCTTGTCCAGCGGCGCATAGCGCTTGATGACCTGTCCGTCTTTGCCAACCAAGAACTTGGTGAAGTTCCATTTGATGGACTTACTGCCGAGCAGGCCAGGCGCTTCGGCACTTAGCCATTGGTACATCGGATGCGCCTTGGGGCCGTTCACATCGACCTTGCCCATCATGGGAAAGCTCACGCCATAGTTGACCTGGCAAAACGCAGCAATTTCGCTGTCTGCGCCTGGGTCTTGCGAGCCGAATTGGTTGCACGGGAATCCCAACACTGCCAAGCCTTTGCCGGCATAAGTTTTGTGCAACGCCTCCAAGCCGCCAAACTGCGGGGTAAAGCCGCACTTGCTGGCCGTGTTGACGATCAACATGACCTGGCCTTTGAAATCGCGCAAGGCGATGTCTTTGCCGCTGATAGATGGGGCTTGAAAGTCATAAATACTTGCTGTGGGCATGCTGTTTTCCTTGGGTTAATGCTGCCATGCTACTCGCTGCGGTGCGCCAGTGCCGCCAGCAGTGCCGCCAAGACTATCAAACTGCCACCCCAAAAAATTCGTCCATTAAATTCTGCGGCGCCCAGCAACGCAGCGGACACGCTGGCAAATAAAATTTCAGTCAGCATGACCACCGATGTGGTGCTGGCGGCTAGCCTGGCCGCGCCGTATTGCAAGGCGGCGTTGCTGATGACGAAGCCCAAGCACAGCCCCAGAAATACCAGCCCACCGGATAGCTGCAAAGCTGGCATCGGCAGTGCACCAAACGACAAGCCCAACAGCGCAACCGCTGTAGCCAGCAGCGCCCCGCCTGCAAACATGGCGAGCATGCGTGCACCGCTGGGGGTAAGGCTTTGCTTGCGCAACAGCGCATTGGTGATTGCAAAGCACAGTCCACCCATCAGCGCCAGCCAGTCAGCGCCGCTTTGCGGCACTGGCCAAGGTGAGTCGGGTGTTTTTAAAACAATCAGCACGCCGACCATGGCCAGGCTCAAGCGAAGCAGCGATGCGCGCGTTGGCTTTTCACCGAGCAAGACCCAAGCCACCAGCACGGACCAAGCAGGCATCAGGTAAAACAGCAACACCACCCGCACCACATCGCCAACCGTCACCGCCCAGTTAAAGCCCACATTGGTCAGGCCTGAAGCCAATGCCAGCCACCACAGTGCGGGGTTGGCCAGCAAACCCTTCCATGCGCTGAAGTAAAAGACCAACATGCCAATGCAAACCAGCAGGTACACCGCAGCCGTGGCCCACAGCGGATGCAGGCCAGCGTTTTGAAGTTCTCTGAACGGCCACCAAGACAGGCCCCAAACGAAGGCGTTGACGACAAGCGCACCAGCGGCCAGCAGGCCGCCCTGGGTAGTAACGAATGGCATTCGCGCGAAACTTAGTGCGTGGTATCGCTGCGCGCAATACTCAAAAGATGCTCGACCTGCTCTTTGTG
>JBBAPP010000289.1:0-2641 GCA_040400775.1 Polaromonas sp.
CTGGTGCAAAACATTGTGCTGGCTTTGGGCATCAAGGCCGTTTTTTTGGTGCTGACGCTGACTGGTGCAGGCACCATGTGGATGGCGGTGTTTGCGGATGTGGGGGCGAGTTTGTTGGTGGTCGGAAATGGCTTGCGGCTGTTGAGGAAGTGATTGCCATGCGAAATAACCCCATCCCCGTCAGCCTGCCTTCGGCCCAAAGTCCCAGCGCACCAGAGCTAGCTCTGTGGCAATCAGAAACAGCGCTTTTGGACTATCGACAAGCGACTATCCAGGCACTAATTACCCAACGCGGCTGGATCAACCTCAACAACTTCGACAAAATCGGAGCGGTCTACAACTACGTGCGCGACGAAATCCAGTTTGGCTACAACACAGCGGACGACCTGCCCGCGTCACGCGTGTTGGCCGACGGCATAGGCCAATGCAATACCAAAGGCACGCTGCTGATGGCACTGCTGCGCGCGGTGGGCGTGGCCTGCCGTTTTCATGGTTTCACGATTGACAAGGCCTTGCAACGGGGCGCAATCACCGGCTTGGCCTACCGGCTTGCGCCGCGCAACATCATCCACAGTTGGGTAGAAGTGTGGTCTGGGGAGCAATGGGTTCAACTGGAAGGCTTCATTCTGGATCGCAAGTACCTAGGCGCACTACAAAAACAATTCGCTAGCCATCGCGGTGCATTCTGCGGATATGGAGCAGCAACCTCTGACCTACAGAACCCGGACGTAGATTGGCGCGGATCAAACACATACATACAGCGAGATGGAATCAATCAAGACTTTGGACTGTTCGACTCGCCAGATGCGTTTTATTCGCGATTTGGTGTCAATCTGAGTGGATTTAAACGCTGGATATTTTTGAATATCGTGCGTGACCGCATGAATGCGAACGTTATGAATATTCGATCTGGTCGATAGACCGCCGCGCACACCATCGTTTTAAGACATTCGGCTGATAGTTGAACGCGGAAAGGCGAATCACTGCTTTGGCCGCCGCTAGATTTGAACCCTTGGACTTCTGATGCGGTCGGAACCTGTCAGATTCACAACCCGACCTACTTCCCACTTTCAACCAACAAGAGCCGTTAATTAGTGAAACTCCTCTGATCTCATCACTTGGTTGCGATGCGGAAAGCAAGCTATGTTGCGTGGAAACATGACTGCATCCGCCGTAAGCTGCATGGCTGCTACCGGATACCCAGCAGCTGATCTAGCGAACGGTATCGGTTTGATATCACGCACTCAACCTTGGCGGCGGATTCAACCCCAGACGTGGAAATCGTATAACCAGTGGTGCGTTGACCGCGCTACCGAAGCGAGGGCTACGCACCGACACATAAAGAAATTCTTGGGGGAATTTTTTATATGTTTTATGGGGATCTTGGATCAGTCTGCAAAGCCTTTAGCCATGCGGGTTTCAAGACGTAGCCGAAAGTGAAGCAACGCGATTGGCAGCCGATGCAACGTTGGCAATACGTGACACAACAGACTCCATAGTCATTCCAACGAAGAGCGGCTTACGCACATAGAGTGTGTCACCCGCCGAATCGACCACACAGACCCATCCTGGCAGGGCAGCAATTTCACCGACCACCTTGCGCAGTGCCTCCCTCCGACTATTGAGGACCTGCCTGCTGCACGGCTGTTGGCCCCAGATGTGTTTGATCAGCACTTCCAGCGCGACCTTGCGAATGAGCTGGGTGCTAGCCCAGGCACAGAGCCAAGCATGCAGGCGACGGCTTGGTTTACTCGCAAGCATGCGTTGCTCACGCATGTTGACCCATACCGCACCCCGACGATGCCTGATGCAATCCGAAGCCTCTGGATTGAACAATACAGCCAGCATTCCGTTATCACGAGGTGCGATACCAATAAGACGCGTGCGTGCTGTATGGGGACCATCTCCACCAACGCCATTAAAGCGACTCATGGTCACCTGCGCCAGACGGTCCAGCCGGGCTTTAACAGCGCTGATGTTTGGCCCCGTAGGTTCTAAGCCCAAGCCAGCCACAATTTCGGGCACTCGCACCCTGAGCCCCGTGATGGGAGGCATTTTTTCGTAACCAGATATGCCTAGGGCCTCGACGTGCTCCTTCGCCTTCTTCATGGCAAGAGGGTTGCTTTCGTCAATATTCACTCCGTCCTGTGTCGCGCGCTGGCAAAGGTAGTAGAAGACGGATTGCTCCTCAACGCCCAACTGGAAAGGAGCTTGAAACCGCACGTAGGTGTAGTGGCCTTTGCTCTTTTTAGCCGTGACATCCAACGGAACATCGCTTTTGCCGCGTGGAACGGACTGGAATAGCCCGTCCGTGTAGGCGAATATTGGACTGACGGGAGCGTGATCGAGGTAGTCGATTACCGGCTCCTGGGTCACGCCATCGAGACCGAGTCTCTGCTTCCCTCGCTCCTTTGTGGCCGAACTCGGCCCCTGCGCCGTTGTGGCGCTCTTGTTAGTAGGTTTCAATGCCATGGTGTTCCTCGTAGTTAGGCAACTAACCTACATGAGGGACACACTAAATTGCAAGTGGGGTCCGGTTGCGTGTCTGCCAGACCGGCCAAGAGAGTTACGGCTTGGGGTACATCCGAGCGGCCAGTTTGGCACCCGTAGGGTTGTAATACCGTTGCAGCATTCGCATGTC
>JBBAPP010000290.1:0-2633 GCA_040400775.1 Polaromonas sp.
CGGTCAACTGCTTTTTCTAGGTTTAACCCCTCAGCAACTTCTCAACAACTGATTCCATTTTCAAATCATCCCTGCACTTTGTCGGCTTCGCCAGCCGCAGGCTTGTACTGTCGTCGCTTGGCATTCGCGTTAGCGAATCATATGGAAATGGAATTAAGCGAAATTTGCTAACAATTAAATAGCTACTTGCGCCCGTATTTATTGGGTTAAAGGCACTTTTGTATCAAATTTTGAGCGTTTTACACTGAAAAACGCCTTCACATTGCGGACGTTCGCATCGCTGGTGAAAAGCCGCTGGCTCAAGGCCAGGTAAGCGGGCATGTCCGCTACATGTACCACCAGCACAAAGTCTGGCCCGGGGGATACGCGGTAGCACTGCTGCACCGCTGTGTCGTCCTTCACGCGCTGCTCAAAAGCGCTCAGGTGCTCGTCGCCCTGCCGGTCCAGCGTGATCTCAACAATTGCCGTCAGCCCGTGACCTGTGATCTGCGCCAATTTGTCTGGGCTGAGCAGTGCTACCTCGCGCTCGATCAAACCTGCGTCGCGTAGCCGCTTGACACGCCGCAGGCAGGTCGGTGGGGAGATATGGGTCAGCTTGGCGAGTGCTTGGTTGCTGACCGATGCGTCGGTTTGCAGTGCGTTCAGCAGTTTGATGTCTATGCTGTCTATGTAAATTTGTTCCATTTATTGAATATAAATGAAATTAAAGTTTATTAATCAAAATTTATGAAATTTAATTTCATAAATGTCCGAATATTAAACACATAAAAAAACCATCAACCCGTAGCATCAGTTCATTGTTTATTCAGGAGTCAGTGTATGTGCGGCATCGTTGCAGCGGTTTCCAGCCGAAATATCGTCCCAGTCCTGGTGCAAGGCCTGCAGCGGCTGGAATACCGGGGCTATGACTCTTGCGGCGTGGCGGTCTATGCAGGTGGCCTCAAACGTGCCCGCAGCACATCACGCGTGGCCGAGCTGCAAGAACAGGTCACCACCGACCAGCTGGCAGGCACGACCGGCATTGCCCACACCCGCTGGGCCACGCACGGCGCACCGGCCATTCACAATGCGCACCCGCACTTCAGCCACGGCACGGGCGCTGCCTCAAACCAGCCGGGCACACACAGCGAAGGCGCTACTGGCAAGCCCGCGCGCGTGGCCTTGGTCCACAACGGCATCATTGAAAACCACGAAGAGCTGCGCGAGGCCTTACAAGCCAAAGGCTATGTCTTTGACAGCCAGACCGACACCGAAGTCATCGTGCATTTGGTTGATAGTTTGTACGACGGTGATTTGTTTGAAGCACTGAAAAGCGCCGTTGGCCAACTGCACGGCGCCTATGCAATAGCCGCCTTCTGCAAAGACGAGCCACACCGTGTGGTCGGCGCGCGGGCTGGCTCGCCACTGATTCTGGGTGTGGGTACAGCCAACCAGGAGAACTTTTTGGCCAGTGACGCGATGGCACTTGCTGGCGTGACAGACCAGATCGTGTATCTTGAAGAAGGCGATTTAATTGACATGCAGCTGGGTAAATACTGGATTCTGGACAAAGCGCAAAAAGCTGTTCAGCGCGAAGTCAAAACCGTCGTCGCCCACAGCGGTGCGGCAGAGCTGGGGCCCTACCGCCACTACATGCAGAAAGAAATTTTTGAGCAACCCGGTGCCGTAGCCAACACGCTGGAAGGCGTGGAGGGCATCACGCCCGAACTCTTTGGTGATGGCGCACACCGTGTCTTTAAAGACATTGATTCGGTGCTGATTTTGGCCTGCGGCACCAGTTACTACAGCGGCTGCACCGCCAAGTATTGGCTGGAGGAGATTGCAGGTATTTCTACCCAGGTCGAAGTCGCCAGCGAATACCGCTACCGCACCAGCGTACCCAATCCGCGCACACTGGTGGTGACCATCACCCAAAGCGGCGAGACCGCCGACACCCTGGCCGCACTGCGCCACGCGCAAAGCCTGGGCATGACGCAAACGCTGACCATCTGCAATGTGGCCACATCGGCGATGGTGCGTGAATGCAAGCTGGCCTACGTCACACGCGCCGGGGTGGAGATTGGCGTGGCATCGACCAAAGCCTTCACCGCGCAACTTGCGGGTTTGTTTTTATTGACGCTGGCATTGGCACAAAGCAAGGGCCGCTTAAGCGATGTTGAAGAAGCCGCCCACATCAAAGCCATGCGCCACTTGCCTGTGGCATTAAGCGCCGTGCTGGCACTCGAACCCCAGGTTATTGCCTGGGCTGAAGACTTTGCAAGACAAGAGAACGCCCTTTTTTTAGGCCGTGGCCTGCACTACCCGATTGCACTCGAAGGCGCGCTAAAACTGAAAGAAATCAGCTACATCCACGCCGAGGCCTACCCCGCAGGCGAGCTGAAACACGGCCCGCTAGCCCTCGTCACCAGCGCCATGCCGGTGGTGGCGGTGGCACCCAATGACAGCTTGTTAGAAAAACTAAAAAGCAACCTGCAAGAAGTCCGCGCACGCGGCGGCGTGCTCTACGTGCTGGCCGACGCAGGCACCAAGTTAGTCAGCAGCGAAGGCCTGCACGTCATCCGCATGCCAGAACACTACGGCCCGCTGAGTCCCCTGCTGCATGTGGTGCCGCTGCAATTGCTGGCGTATCACAC
>JBBAPP010000291.1:0-2609 GCA_040400775.1 Polaromonas sp.
CAAAGCTGAGTTCAACCCAGATTGGTTCAGGGATTTAGGCACTTTGACCGTACCCCACAGGCAGGGGGTCAGGTCTCCCACTTTGCAAAATCAAGTTTAACCATGACCCGGGTTGTGAAGCGTGTAAAAATGAGAAGGGATATGGGATATGGGATATGGGATATGGGATATGGGATATGGGATATGGGATATGGGATATGGGATGTGGGAGATCTGATTCCGTTTCCAAATCATTTGTGTCTAGGCGCGAAGCCGCAGGCAGTGCTCTAGCACGATAAGGCGAAGCAACAACGACACGGATGATTTAGAAATGGAATGACCCCGTGTTTCAAATGATGCATGGGTGTGTCAAAGGTACTTGGCGAGTCATAGGTTTCTTCATTTACGAAAATCTCTCACCCCCGCGCATAAGTAACCCCACCATCCACAATCAGCGTCGAACCCACCACATAGTCACCCGCCCGCGAGGCCAAGAAAATTGCGGCTCCTGCCATGTCCTCGGCGGTACCGATGCGGCGTGAGGGTATGCGTTTGGCAGTTTCCTCGGCTTGGTCTCTGGCGACTGTGTTCATGTCGGAGGCAAACGCGCCTGGGGCGATGGCACTAACGACGATGCCTTCTGGCGCGAGCTTTAAGGCCATGCGCTTGGTTAAGTGAATGAGACCTGCTTTGCTGGCAGCGTAAGAGTAGGTCTCCAGTGGGTTGACGGACACGCCATCAATGCTGGCGATATTGATGACTTTGGCACAGTGCGAGCCCGTGCTGGATATGGCTTGCCGGGCAGATTCTTGTAACTCGGCATACAGCGCCTGCGTAAGGAAAAACGGCGTTTTCAGGTTCAAGTCCACCACTTTGTCCCAGCCTTTTTCTGGGAACTCAGCGAACGGCTCGGCCCAAGCTGCGCCTGCGTTGTTGACCAAGATGTCTAACTTTGGCTCGCGTGCTTTAAAGCTTGCGACCAGCGCCGCTACGCCTTCAGGCCGCGAGAGATCGGCGGGAATCGATATGCATTTTCCAAATTCGGACATTTCTTTGGCGGCGGCATCGCACTCCAGCGCTTTGCGACCGCAGATGTACACCGTTGCGCCTTGTTGCAAAAAACCCGTGGCGATCATGCGACCAATGCCTCGGTAGCCGCCCGTGACGAGTGCGACGCGTCCGTTCAAAGAAAAGAGGTTTTGCGCGAAGTTGGTTGACATAATAGTGCTCCTATCGGTGGTTTGACTTAAACCATCATCGTAAACCGTCCCACCCCCCTCACTTTCAAGGAATCCACATGACAAGCGCATTCACGGGTCTACAACTTCGTTCACTCGTCAAACCCAGCGCAGAGTTAGAGCTCTCACTGGTCAGCGTCGATACGCCCGAACCAGCGGCGGACGAAGTCGTCGTTCGCGTGCAGGCCACGCCGCTCAACCCCTCCGACATTGGCCTCTTGTTTGGCGCGGCGGATATAAGTTCGGCGAGTTTGCTCGGTTCTGGCACACAAAGCGTGATGACGATGAAGATTCCAGAAGCCTATATGAAGAGCATGGCAGCGCGGTTAAATCAATCCATGCCCGTGGGTAACGAGGGTGCGGGCGTCGTGGTGGCAGCAGGTACGGCTACCGCCGCACAGGCTTTGCTTGGCAAAACGGTGTCCATTTTGGCGGGCGCCATGTATTCGCAGTTCCGCACGGTCAAAGCCGAAAGCTGCTTGGTGTTGCCCGCTAGTGCCAGCGCCGCAGACGGCGCATCTTGCTACATCAATCCACTTACTGCGCTGGGCTTTGTGGAGACCATGCGGCATGAGGGACACCAGGCCATCGTGCACACGGCAGCGGCATCCAATCTGGGGCAAATGCTCAATAAAATTTGCATCAAAGACGGCATCGATATCGTCAACATCGTCCGCTCGCCCGCGCAAGCTGCGATCCTTAAAAACCTAGGCGCAAGCTATGTGGTGGACAGCAGCGCGGCGACGTTTTTGGACGACCTGACCTCGGCCTTAGTTGCCACAGGCGCAACGCTGGCGTTTGATGCCACAGGCGGCGGCAAGCTAGCGGGGCAGATCTTGACGTGCATGGAAGCGGCCCTCAATAACACCGCAAAAGAGTACAGCCGCTATGGCTCGGTGACACACAAGCAGGTGTATTTGTATGGCGGCTTAGACACCAGCCCCACCACCTTTAATCGCAGCTTTGGCATGTCGTGGGGCATGGGCGGCTGGCTGGTATTTCCATATCTGCAAAAGCTAGGCAGCGCAAAACTGCTGGAACTGAAAGCCCGAGTCGCGGCAGAGCTGAAAACCACATTTGCCAGCCATTACGCGAAAGAAATTTCGCTGGTGGAGGTGCTTAGCTTGGAGGCGATTGCGGCGTATGGCGCGCGGACGACAGGCACGAAGTATTTGATGAATCCATCGCTTTAAAACATCTGCGCGGCACGCACACCAATCACCCAATTGCGACCAGGTGCAGGTTCAAAAAAGCGGTTGTTACCCTCGTTCACGGTGACCGAGCCTGCATAGATGATCCTGGGCGGCGGCATCACATGCGGGGGGTCATCAAAGGCGGGGGGTCAGGTCTCCGACCTTGCAAAAATCACGTTCAACCGTGAACCGGGTTGTG
>JBBAPP010000292.1:0-2595 GCA_040400775.1 Polaromonas sp.
CGGCCGCGGCAATCCAGCATGATTTTTACTGCCGCTGCAAACTCCGGCCCGACCCGACTTGCCAGGCTCAGCACAGCGGCCGCTTCAATCTCAAACGTCTTGCGCGCCAGTGCCTGGGCATTTTCAGGGTCAAAGTGGCTGGCATTAAATCTCATGCTTGCATTCTATCGACCGACGACAGGCGAAAAAACGAACATCCCGATTAACATTCAGACATGAGCGCGCTTGAACTAACCCTCCTGTATTTGCTTTCCGCAGTACTGGGGGTAACGCTTTTCCGTTGGTTGAAGTTGCCGCCCATGCTGGGTTATTTGGCTGTCGGCGTAGTGATTGGTCCGCACGCGCTGGCACTGTCAAAAAACGCTGACGGCGTTAGCCACTTGGGCGAGTTTGGCGTGGTATTTTTGATGTTCGTGATAGGGCTAGAATTTAATTTGCCCAAGCTGCGTTCGATGCGCCGCCACGTCTTTGGCCTGGGACTATTGCAGGTCGTGCTGACGATTGTGCTGGCCACTTTTGGCTCGCTTTTCTTGGCCAGTATGGCGCCCACCATCTGGAAGATGGATTGGCAAACTGCGCTGGCTTTATCGGGCGCTATCGCCATGAGCAGCACGGCGATTATCGTCAAGCTGCTGGCCGAGCGTCTGGAGATGGCGTCTGAGCACGGCCAGCGCATCATAGGCGTGTTGCTGTTTCAAGACTTGGCGGTGGTGCCACTACTGGTGCTGATTCCCGCATTGGGCGCACCAGCCGACACGCTTTTGACAGCGCTGGCGATTGCGGCGGTCAAAGCGACTGTGCTGGTCGGCCTGCTGCTGACAGGTGGCCAGCGCGTGATGCGCTGGTGGCTGACGATTGTGGCGCGGCGCAAAAGCGAAGAGCTGTTTGTCTTGAACCTGCTGCTGGTCACACTGGCACTGGCCTGGGTCACTGAGCTGGCAGGTTTGAGCCTGGCACTTGGCGCTTTTATTGCTGGTATGCTGATCTCCGAGACTGAGTTCAAGCACCAGGTCGAAACCGATATTCGGCCGTTTCACGATGTGCTGTTGGGCCTGTTTTTTATCAGCATCGGCATGTTGCTGGACTGGCACATTGTGCTGGAGCGCTGGCCGCTGGTATTGTTGCTGGCCACGCTGCCGGTACTTTTCAAGCTGGCGATGATCGCGGCCTTGGCGCGCTTGCTGGGCGGCACTGCGGGCACGTCGCTACGAACTGGGCTGTACTTGGCGCAAGCCGGCGAGTTTGGTTTTGTGTTGTTAGCGTTGGCCAACGAAAGCCGCTTGGTACCGCCTGATTTGCTGAATCCGATTCTGGCCGGCATGGTGCTGTCGATGCTGGCCACGCCTTTTATTATTTTGAGCAGCAACCGCATTGTGATGAAACTGGTCGCCAGCGAATGGCTTCAGCAGTCACTGCAAATGACGTCGATTGCGCGCAAGTCCATCAATGCCAATAAGCATGTGATCATTTGCGGCTATGGCCGTTGCGGCCAAAACTTGGGGTCGGTGCTGGCGCAAGAGGCTATTCAGTACATCGCGCTTGACCTTGACCCCGACCGCGTGCGCCAAGCGGCAAGCGCGGGAAACTCTGTGGTGTTTGGCGACGCGGTGCGCTTGCCATCGCTGATGGCCGCAGGGCTGGTGCGCGCCAGTGCGGTGGTGGTGACGTACCTCGATACGGCCAGCGCGCTGAAGGTACTGGCAAATGTACGGGCGCATGCGCCCAGCGTACCGGTGATTGTGCGCACCGTCGATGACCATGACCTGGAAAAACTCCAGGCAGCAGGAGCGACTGAAGTCGTACCCGAGGCGATTGAGGGTAGCCTGATGCTGGCCAGCCACGCGCTGGCGCTCGTCGGCGTGCCGATGCGCCGCGTAATTCGGGTCGTGCAAGACCAGCGAGATGCACGCTACAACCTGCTGCGCGGCTACTTTCGCGGGGCAGATGATGACACGGTGAACGAGCAGGACGAAGAACGCCTGGCGACCGTCACGCTGCCACTGGGCAACAAGCTCCAGGGCAAGCCGCTGGGCTCGCTGGTGCTGCATGCCTTGGGCGTGCGGGTGGTCAGCCTGCGCCGCAGTGATGGTAAAGCGCTGCAACCTAGGGACGACACACTGCTTGAAGGAGGCGACACGCTGGTGCTGTCGGGCAAGCCGGAAGCGCTGTCCGTGGCTGAAGACCAGCTGCTGCGTGGTCTCAGCGCCAAAGGAAAACCATGATCAGTCGACTCACCCGACGCTTGGCGCTGAAGACCCTGGTGCTTTCCAGCACATTACCCACTGCCTTGCAGCTGCGTGCTCAAACCAGCACCGACGTTGCAGCCTTGCTACGTACGGGTGCTTGTGTGTTGATGTTGCGGCATGCGCAAACCGAAGCTGGGATTGGCGACCCGCCTCACTTTCAGCTGAGCCAATGCAGCACACAGCGCAACCTAAGCGACGAAGGTCGGGCGCAGTCAAAACGTATTGCGCAGTGGTTTGCAGCGCAAAAGTTAGGGGTTAGCAGCGTCCAGTCCAGCGCTTGGTGCCGTTGTAAAGACACCGCCACGCTAGCCTTTGGCCGCTTTGATCTGCTGCCAGCCTTGAACTCAAG
>JBBAPP010000293.1:0-2572 GCA_040400775.1 Polaromonas sp.
TGGTCATGAATTACCTGGAAGGCGAAACGCTTCAGGACTTCATCATCACCGCGCGAGAACTGAAAAAGCAAAAAGTCTTCCGCGAATCTACCATTCGTTCCTTGTTTGATGAAATTTTGCGCGGCTTGCGTATCGTGCATCAGCACAAAATGTTGCATTTAGACATAAAGCCTGCCAACATTTTTGTCACCGATGACAACCGTGCGGTGTTGATTGACTTTGGCGCCGCACGCGAGATGTTGGGCAAGCAAGGTAATTTCATCAGGCCGATGTATACACCCGGTTTTGCAGCGCCTGAAATGTACCGCCGGGACTGCTCCATGGGCCCGTGGACCGACATTTACGCCATTGGTGCCTGTATTTACGCCACCATGCAAGGTTACCCACCGAATGATGCGCTGCAGCGACTTGAAAAAGACCGGTTATCGCTTGCATCGTCCCGTTTGCGAGGTATCTATTCAGACAACTTGATGGAGGTCGTAGCGTGGTGCATGGCGCTTGATCCCTTGTCCCGGCCGCAGTCTGTGTTTGCTTTGCAAAAAGAGTTGAGCCGTGAGACTGAGCGCCGTTACACCAAACGCACGGTGGGTGATAAAGTCCGTTTGCAATTTGACGACATGCTGTCAAACACCAAAAAATCAGCCAAAAAAGCGCTGCATGCCGTGACCCGATTCGCATGAAATTTTCTGTCTTTCAGGTCAGTCGTTAAGGCGGGCACGAAAAAAAGAAGACCGCATGGGCTGTTGTTATGCCCGTGGGTCTGGACTGTTGGTGTTGGCCAACGGCTTGGGCGGCCATCCAGAAGGCGAAGTTACAGCCCTATTGGTACTGCAAAGCATATCTGCCCTGCATCAAAACGAAGTCTGGCCCAGCATAAAAGGCACAATGGCGTTTTTGTCCAATGCATTGGTGGCTGCGGACTGCCAGATTGTGCACTTTGACAGTCAAAAAGGCATGCGCGACTCTGCGCGCACCACACTCGTCGCTTGCGTCCTGCAAGCCACAGTGCAACCTTGGCGCACTGCGGTGATTCGCGGCTTTATGTGGTGCGTGACGCTCAATTGCTGACCCGCACCCGTGACCATTCGTATCTGGGGCAGCAAGCCGCTGCTACAGCCCGGTTTCAGCAGATCAACTGCAATATTCTTTTCACCTGCTTGGGCTCGCCGTCAAGCCAGTATTTGACATCACAGACCTGGTCATCCTGCAGAAGGGAGATAAACTGATGCTTTGCCCGGACGGCCTGTGGGGCTGTCTAAGCGATGATGAAATCGTCTGCCACCAGGCGGCTAAAGGCGTGTCTGATGCCGTGCCCGATCTGGTTGAAAGAGCGCTGCAAGCAGCAGGCGCGCACAGCGACTACGTCACGGTTCTGGCGATAGCGTTGAAAACGGCCGACGCAATGGATTTCACGCGTGACATGTCCGCCCGGAGCATTTCTGACGACGTGTCTGCGTGCTCCATTAGGAGGACGGGTTGGCTTGACGACTAAGACAAAACAACGATCGAAAGATCGATTGCCAAAATCAACACGGCCATCCACCGATCAACTGCTCGAAAAGTTTGATGACCGCTTGAGCGCTTGGGTTTTACGTACGGTTTAATTTATTTATGAGAGTTCTATGAAAAGTTTGTTTCAACGCAGCGGCGCACGCGCCATCGATGCCTTGCGCCCTGTGCGCATCACCCGCAACTACACGGCTTACGCCGAGGGCTCGGTATTGATTGAATTTGGCGGAACCAAAGTGTTGTGCACGGCATCGGTCGAAGAAAAAGTACCTGGCCATAAAAAAGGCAGCGGCGAAGGCTGGGTAACGGCTGAGTACGGCATGCTGCCGCGCGCCACCCACACGCGCAGCGACCGCGAGGCCGCACGCGGCAAGCAAAGCGGCCGCACGCAGGAGATTCAGCGCTTGATTGGCCGCTCAATGCGTGCGGTGTTTGATCTGAAAAAGCTGGGTGAACGCACCATCTATATCGACTGCGATGTGATTCAGGCCGATGGCGGTACGCGTACAGCCGCCATCACGGGTGCGTTTGTAGCGGCGCAAGATGCTGTCACTACATTGATCGTCAACGGCAAGCTCAAGGAGACGCCGATCACAGGGCAGGTCGCCGCTGTTTCTGTCGGTATCGTGCAGGGCACGCCCCTGCTGGATCTGGAATACACCGAGGACTCCGCTTGCGACACCGACATGAATGTGGTGATGACGGGCGCTGGTCATTTTGTTGAAGTGCAGGGCACCGCGGAAGGTGCAGCTTTTTCGCGCACCGAGATGGATGCGCTCCTGGTACTGGCCGAAAAAGGTATCGCCGAGCTGGTTGCCCTGCAACAGCAAGCGCTATTGACAAACGCTATTGAATAAATAGCAACTTACGCCCGAATCTATTCGGATAAAGCCATATTTGACTATGAAAATCGTACTTGCATCAAATAATCTGGGCAAACTCGGCGAGTTGCAAAGCATGCTGGCGCCGCTGGGCGTGCAACTGCTGCGCCAATCCGATCTGGGTATCGGCGAAGCAGAGGAGCCCTTTCGTACCTTTGTAGAAAACGCCCTGGCCAAAGCCC
>JBBAPP010000294.1:0-2571 GCA_040400775.1 Polaromonas sp.
AAATCCGTCTCGTTTGAGGAGCTGGCATCCGTTCCTGCGCCAAACATGTTTCTTAAATGGTAATACGACAGAACCCTCGCGAGACCGCAGGTCGGCGTTGACCCAGCTGTCCCTTGCCTTGGGGGCAGGGGGGGTGAATCTCTACAGACGGCGGCCAGCGATGCGTGTGCCTGCACAGATTTTTGCGCGGGCAAATTGAAAATAATTTTTGAAGCATTGAGCCCAGCCACATGGCCGGTCGTAAGCCGATTCCGCTGGCAATCAAGCAGATCAAAGGCGCCGTGCGGAAATGACGGACCAATCCTCACGAGCCTTGGCCTACAACGGCGCTGTGCACGCCGCCTGGCTTCAAGGCCGCCCTTGGTCGGGGCCAGGATCAAAGAGCCCGCCCGCACAGTGGAGGTTGCCTGCTTTTTACGGCACTGCCTTTTTACCAACACATACCAAGCTACACCCAACAGATTAAGACCATAAATTATTTATCTTTTGTTTATTTCAAGAATACTTTTCTTATTCTTGTCATTTTGCAATACTCAAGTTTTAAGCCTTGGGCGGTTTTGGATGGATCAGCAGTTCACTGCAACATCTCGACGCAAAAGAGACTTACAAACTAGACGGAGTAAGAATGCCAGTCGCCCAGCACCCCCTCCACAGATCCGTAGGTGCGGGATTACCGTATGCGGCTCCTGCCTTGGGTGTTGACGATCAGATGTTGGCCAGGACAGGGGTGGCATATTTTTGGAGTAGGAAGCCAGTGATTTATCAAGCGGTACATGCGGGCCCAGGTGATGTAGCTTTGGCTGCGGCGGCTCAATGTGCGTCGCCATATCCGTACTGCTTCACGTCTGAATTGCATGAGGCGTGTGCCGCTGGCGGGTACGCCAAAGTAGCGGCCATGCCCGCCCACCACGGTTTTCAGGTAGTTGCCTTGCTCGGTGATGGGTCGGTGCATGCGCTTTCTCGTTTCCATCTTGAGCGACTGAATTTTTCCTCTTATCCGCTTGGCACTGGTCTGTCGCGTGACTTTGAACCTGCCTTGCTTGGTTTGGCCGCTTCAACGCGTGAAGCCCAAGAAGTCAAAGGTTTGCGGCTTGCCCGCTCCTCGGCAGTTGACGTTGCCTCGGGCGTAGCGCCCGAACTCGATCCGCCGCGTCTTGTCTGGATGCAGCCTCAGGCCAAAGGTTTTGAGTTGCTCGGCTACGCCTGGCTGGAACGCTTGTGCGTCGCCAATGTATTGAAAGCCTGCAAGCCAGTCGTCGGCGTGTCGAACGACGATGACCTCCCCCATGGCATGGCGCTTCCTCCACTGCCTTACCCACGTGTCAAATGCATAGTGCAGGTAGATGTTGGCAAGAAGGGGGCTGATGCTGCCACCTTGAACCGTCCCGACCTAGCTTTGCGTCAGCCTGTTGTCCTCCAGCACGCCAGCGCGCAGCCACGTCTGTATCATGCGGATGATGCGCGGGTCGCCGACTCGGTGCTCGGTGAATTTGATCAGCCACTCGTGTTCGATGGTGTCGAAAAATTTGCTGATGTCTGCATCGCGTATGAAGTTCACCCGTTGGCTCCAGATTCCAACCGATACAGCGTTCAGCGCGTTGTGTGCGCTGCGCCCGGGTCGAAAGCCGTAGCTCGGCCCGAGAAAGTCCTGCTCGTATATGGCGTTAAGTATTTCAACGGCGGCGCGCTAGACGATTTTGTCTCCCAACGCTGGTACGGCCAGCGGCCTTTTTGTACCGTCGGCTTTGTCGATATAGACACACTTTACGGGCTGATGTCTATACCCTTCTTGAGCCAGTCGGTCGGACAAGTCGGGCAGATTTGCCTGCAAGTCTTGTCCATATTGCGCCCACGTCACGCCGTCAACACCAGCGGCTGCACCGCGCTTTACAGCCAGACAGGCATCCTCCAGGCGTTCGATGGCGTACACGTGGTGCAGCAGTCCGGTGAACTTCGTCTACGGTCGGCCTTTGGCCGTCTGTCGTGTGCCGTCAAGCGCGATTCCCATGTCATAGACCCGGCTCGATCGCCGGGACATGCGCGCTGCAACAGCATTTCCCTTGGCCTGTGGCCTTCCCTCCACGAGTTCGGCCGCCGCAGGAGTTGCACCCGCAGTTTTGTTCGCCCTCTTCAGCGGTACTACACCACAGTCCGACTTCCCGCCTCTATTGCTCATCGCTGTACGCCGATAGGCTTTTTGATGCGCTCTGCCGCTCTTGCTTGGCAGCAAGGCGCAGAAGACAGCGGGATCTCCCGGTTCCCGGGCAGTGTATTTGTGTGCTTGTACAGGGTCTCTGACCGCGTGGGGTCCAAGGCAACCTCGCCAAAGCGGTTGCCCCAGCGTGGCCTTCGACTTCCTACAGTCTCGGCACCCAAGACCACTCGCGCCTTACTGCACAGGGCATGTATTTCGCGGCCCAATGGCTGGCCAGCAGAACCCCCTGTCAACGCTTCGCCCATGTCCTTACGTACATGCACGCATGACTCTGAGCCTGCGTAAATAGCTACTTCTTTGAATGTATAAAACTTCCACTCACAATACACTGCCAGTTTTGACCGGCGCACAGGAGA
>JBBAPP010000295.1:0-2552 GCA_040400775.1 Polaromonas sp.
TGGAGCCTTGATGGAACGAAGTCGCCGTTAAGGTTTTGTCAGCTGCCAGCGGTGCGGCAGCAATTCTTCAATCTGACTGTTTTTCTGCGTCGGCAGACGAGTCAGCACATCCTTCAAATAGGCATACGGATCATGCCCATTGAGCTTGGCACTCTGAATCAAACTCATCACCGCAGCCGCACGCTGCCCCGCACGCAGGGAGCCTGCGAACAACCAGTTGTTGCGACCAATGGCAATCGGGCGAATCTGGTTCTCGATCCAGTTGTTATCGATGGGCAATTGCCCGTCATCAAGGAACTTTGTTAATGGCCCCCAGCGCTTGAGGCTGTAATCAAGTGCTTTGGCTGTTGCCGAGCCATCCGTGATTTTTTGGCGCTGAAGCAGCATCCACTCCTTGAACGCATGCGCCAGCGGTTTGGACTTGACTTGACGGATTTGCAAGCGCTCAGCAGCATTGAGATGTTTGAGCTCACGCTCCACGTCATAGAGTTGACTGATATAAGTGCAGGCCTGTCCCGCAATCTGGCTCTTGGCTGCCACATGCAGGTCAAAGAACTTACGACGCGAATGCGCCATGCAGCCGACCTCAGTGATGCCACTGAGAAATCCCGCTTTGTACCCCGCGTAATCGTCGCAAACCAGACTGCCCCTCCATTGACCCAGAAAGGCTCTAGCATGTTCCCCCGCCCGAGACTCGCAGAAGTCAAAGACCACCGCTTTCAAATCCTCGAATGCACCCGGCGCATAAGCCCAAAGATACGCCCGGTGCGTCTTTTTGTTGCCAGGCTTGAGCATCTCTACCGGCGTCTCGTCGGCATGCAGCACGGCGTGGCTCAATATCTCTTCTTTCAACGCATCGACCAGCGGCTGCAATTGCACCCCGCAGATGCCCACCCACTGCGCCAGGGTCGAGCGCGGTAGCGCCACCCCAGCACGGCCAAAAATGCGTTCCTGGCGGTACAGCGGCAAATGGTCGCTGTACTTGGCCACCAGCACCTGAGCCAGCAAGCCAGCGGTGGGAATGCCCTTGTCAATGATCTGAGCGGGTACCGGTGCCTGAATCAGGGTTTCGCATTCGGCGCAAGCCCACTTGCCGCGAATATGCTGCTCCACCGTGAACACGCCCGGTGTGTAGTCCAGCTTCTCTGAGACGTCTTGGCCGATGCGCTTTAACTGGCAGCCACAGCCGCAAGTAGTGGAGTCGGGTTCGTGATGGATATCTACGCGGGCAAGGCCTGCAGGCAGTGCTGCCCGCTTGGGGGTCTGGCGGGGTTGGGCCGGGATTTTTGCAGCAGGTGCCAACGCTTGGAGTTCAAGCTCAAGGGCGGCAATGTCAGCCTCAATCGTCTCTTCGATCAAACTGATCTGGCCAGCATTGAGCTGCTCACTTGAGCGCCCGAATTTCCAGCGCCTGAGCGTTGCCAGCTGATGGGTGAGTTTGTCGATCTTGGCCTGGCGGTACAGGATGTCGTTGTCGCGCTGGGCGACGATCACCGCGTGCTGCTGGCTTTGCTGGGCAATCTTTGCAATCAACTCTGTCGCCAATGTGCGCAGTTGTTCTGCGTTCAAACTGGAGAGAGATTCAAGGGCTACGACCATGCATGGTAGTGTGCCCGTGGGAAGTATTTTTTGCTATTGGCGCATGCCCCAATTGACTCAAAAACAATAGCGTATCAACATTGCGCTGTGGTCGTTTGGGACTGATTGATGCCCCTACTTTGACCGGAATACGCAGCGTCACACGACAGTGATGATGCCGCCCTCGCCAATGCGGCTCCAGGGTAGACCCAGCACCAGCGCGTCGAGTTGTGGGCGACTCAAATTGACCTGGGCCTGGGAGTCTGGTGCTGGCCAGACAAAGTGGCCCTGGTGCAATCTCCTGGTGGCCAGCCAGAATCCGATGCCATCGTGCACCAGCACCTTCATGCGGTTGGCGCGCCGGTTGGCAAAGAGGTAGGCGGTGTGCGGATGGGCGGCGCCGAAGACCGTGATGACGCGCGCCAGGCTTGAGTCGACGCCAGCGCGCATGTCCAAAGGTTCGGTGGCGAGCCACACGGCATCCATGCGGATCATGCCAACACCTCGCGCAGCCATTGGGCGCATTGATTTGATGCGGCCATGGGCCAGTGGATTTGAATCGCGGTGTTGGCGTGTTGGAGTTCGATGCGGATGTCGGCGACCTGGGCTGATGGTGCCGGGGCCAGTTTGACGGGGATGAAATCAGAGCTGGCAAGAGCCGTCGGCAGGGGTTTTACGATCGTGGTCGTGGCCGGTGGACTATTGCGGCCCTGTGATGATTCGACTACCCAACGGCGAAGCATGTTGGCGTTCAGGCCGTTGGCCAGTGCAATTGCGGCCTTGGAGACGCCCGGTGCGTGACAGGCCGCTACGACTTGACTTTTAAACGCATCGCTGTAGCGAGCATGACGGCTGCCGGTCGCTGGCATTTGAATTTCTGGATTTGGAGTGTTCATGTGTCCACCTGGATTGAAGTGGACACGATGGTCTTAAAAATTCTCGATCGCAGCAAGATGACTTCGCCATCCGCTTAC